>JAVLBD010000014.1:0-17192 GCA_031581405.1 Dehalococcoidia bacterium | reverse complement strand
GATTGAGACTATTTCAACAACCTCATTAGATTGAAAAGCCTTACCCCATAGGCTATAATCGAAAGGACTTTTTGGGGGATTTATGTTTAGGACTAATAGTTGTGGTGAGCTAACCGCAAAGCATGTAGGCGGACGAGTGACCCTCGCCGGCTGGGTGCATCGGCGGCGGGACCACGGCGGGCTGGTGTTCATTGACCTCAGGGACCGCGCCGGCCTGGTGCAGGTGGTGTTCAACCCTGAGACATCGGGGGAGGTACACGAGGTTGCCACAAAGCTGCGCCACGAGTATGTAGTGCAGGTTTCTGGCGAGGTGGCGAGGCGTCCCCAGGGTACGGAGAACCCGAATCTAGCGACCGGGGATGTCGAGGTCATTGCCCAGGAGGCCCGGATCCTCAACCCATCAAAGACACCACCCTTTTATATCAATGAGGATAGTGAGGTGGACGAAAACCTTCGCCTGCGCTATCGTTATCTTGACCTGCGCCGCCCCAGGATGAGGGATAACATCCTGTTGCGCCATCGGGTGATCAAGTTTATGCGCGATTTCCTCGATGATCGGGGTTTTATCGAAATCGAGACCCCGATACTGATCAAGAGTACCCCTGAAGGGGCACGTGACTACCTGATACCAAGCCGGGTTCACCCCGGCAAGTTCTACGCCCTGCCACAATCGCCGCAGCAGCTAAAGCAACTGCTTATGGTGGCTGGCTTCGAGAAGTATTTCCAGGTTGCCCGGTGCTTTCGTGACGAGGACCTGCGTGCCGACCGGCAGCCTGAGTTTACCCAGCTCGACATTGAGATGAGCTTTGTCGATGTGGAGGACATCCTCGCTCTCATGGAGGAGCTTTTCACCTCCCTGGTAGAAACTGTCACCCCCACAATGCGAATTGTAAAACCCTTTCCCCGCCTTACCTACCGCGATACTATGGCACGCTATGGGACGGACAAGCCTGACCTGCGCTACGGTATGGAGATCAGTGACCTCGCCGATATCGCCTCCCATACCGAATTCACCGTGTTCCTCTCTGCCCTCGACGCAGGGGGGACGGTAAGGGGGATATGTGCACCAGCCTGCGCCCATTACTCCCGACGCCAGCTCGATGAGCTGGCCGAGTTTGTCCGGGAGAGGGGAGCAAAGGGACTAATCACCATGCCCATCGGGGAAGAGGCAGCCAGGTCCATAGTAGGCAAGTTCCTGACGAAGGAGCAACGCGACGAGATTGCAAAGCGCTTTGGGGCGACAGGGGGAGACCTGCTCTGCATTATTGCCGGGGAAACCAAAATGGTTGAGGAGGCACTGGGAGCATTGCGTGTGGAGATGGGACGTCGCCTGGAGCTTATAGACCCCAAACTCCTTGTCTTCTGCTTCATTCTCGATTATCCCCTTCTGGAGAAAGTGGAGGGAGACAGGTGGGAACCAATGCATCACCCGTTCACCGCACCAAAGGATGAGGACATGCACCTGCTCGACAGTGCGCCGGAGAAGGTGTACGCCAAGCATTATGACCTGGTATGCAATGGGTGCGAGATTTCCAGCGGCAGCATCAGAATCCATGTTCCCGATCTTCAGGAGAAGATTTTCAGACTGTTGGGGTATAGTAAGGCAGAAGTTACACAGCGTTTCGGGCACCTCCTTGAGGCCTTTGAATATGGTGCCCCGCCCCATGGAGGTATTGCCCCGGGGATCGACCGGATGGTAATGCTCCTCGCCGGTGAGGAGAGCATCAGAGAGGTAATCCCCTTCCCCAAGAATAAGAGCGCTATCGATGTGATGTTCGATGCCCCCTCGGAGATATCGGAGGAGCAACTCAAGGAGCTTCACCTCAAACTGAGGCTCGATTGAAGTGGACTGCAAACCGAGAGTGAGCCGCTCTAATAAAAGGACTGCCATCGCCCTGGCGGCAATGGTCTTTTTACTGGTTACTTCGAGTTGTGGCGGGTTGTTTTCGAGCGATGGTCTGACAATTTATGGCGCCTCTCCCTCTACCCTGGACCCTGCCCATTGCATGGATGCTACCTCGGCAAGCTACATCGTGGAGATCTTCAGCGGGCTGGTCACCCTCGATAACGAACTCAATGTGGTAGAGGATATTGCCGAGAGCTATGACATCAGCCCCGATGGCAGGATATACACCTTTCATCTCCGCGAAGGGGTAGTATTCCATAGCGGCAAGGAACTCAAGGCAAGCGATTTCAAGTATTCAATAGAACGTGCCGCTGATCCCCAAACACTCTCCCAGGTAGCCGAGGCCTACCTCGGCGACATCGTCGGATTTAAGGTGAAGTTACGGGGTGAAGCAGATGATGTAGGCGGGGTCCGTGTGGTGGACGAGAAAACCATCGAAATAACTATCGACGCCCCCAAGGCCTACTTTCTGGCTAAGCTGACCCACCCTATCACCTATGTGGTTGACCGGGAGAATGTGGAGTCCGAAGGCGACTGGTGGAAACACCCCAACGGGACAGGGCCTTTTAAGCTAGGTGAATGGAGACAGGGACAGAGCATCGTCCTGGAGCGAAACGAGCAATTCTATGGCTCTATAGCCAGGCTGGATAGGGTGACATTCCTCCTCCGCGGCGATCCGATGATGATGTACGAGAACGGTGATATCGATATAACTCAGGTCGGCACTGCTAACATCGAAAGGGTGCTCGACCCCAGTAACCCACTGAACAGTGATCTGGTGATTGGTCCCGAGCTTTCCGTTACCTATGTAGGCTTCAATACCGCTATACCCCCCTTCGATGATGTCAAGGTGCGTCAGGCCTTCTGTCATGCTGTAGATAGGGACAAGATCATCCAGATATTGCTAAAAAATACCGTCTCACCCGCTTCCGGTATCCTCCCCCCGGGCATACCAGCCTATAATGAGAAATTGGAAGGCCTGAGCTATGATGTGGCGAGAGCACAGCAGCTTATAGCTGAGTCAAGCTACCGCGATGGCCTGCCACCCATCGTTCTCTCTGTCCAATCGTTTGGTGCTGATGTCTCGTCTGTTGACACAGCGATAGCATGGATGTGGCGGGAGAACCTTGGGGTTGAGGTGGTAATCGAAGGAGTGGAGTGGGATACGCTACTCGACGATCTGAGGGCGCGAGAGTTACAGGTGTTTGAGATTGGCTGGGTCGCAGATTATCCCGATGCCGAAAATTTCCTGGACCTACTTTTCCACAGTGAGAGTGGGGAGAATCATACCACCTACAGCAATCCTGAGGTGGACGAGTTGCTGGAGATGGCACGGGTAGAGGGAGACAGTGATAGTAGGTTGGCGCTGTATCAGGAGATAGAGCAGACCATCGTTACTGAAGCACCCTGTCTCCCTCTCTGGTTTGGACAAAACTACTATCTGGTAAATCCCGAGGTGAAAGGCTTCATCCCTTCACCTATGGTCATCCCTATGTATAAAGATGTATGGATTGATTAGAGACCGCTGAAAAAGAGGTGCCCCCGATATGATCCCGGGGATCTGGGGGTGACTCGAAGAACTGGCTGAGCTGCGCACCTATCATATAAATCCCTCTTGGGGCTGCTGCATAGCAAAGGGAGTCCAGAGGGATTTCCCTCTGGCAGGGGTCTGGTAGTACGCTCCCCAGCTATTACACTTTCTTGAACGTAGGCTCTTTTTCATGCTATAATGGGAAATAGTGAAGGTATCTACAGAACGAATTGAAAACAGCCAGATAGTGCTCGAAGTGGAGGCGGATCCCGATGAGTTGGAGCGCTCTATGGAGGGGGCCTATCACAGTTTGGTAAACCGGGCCGAAGTGCCCGGTTTTCGCCGTGGGAAGGCACCCCGTGAAATGCTGGAGCGCCACATCGGCAGGGAGACACTGCTTGGGGAAGCGCTGGATCGCCTGATCCCGCAGTTGCTGAGCCAGGCTATTGAGGACCAGGGGATCGAGGCCATTGCTCGACCTGATATCGAGATTACGCAAACTGACCCCGTAACCTTTAAAGCCACCGTGTCTATGCCTCCGACAGTGGAGCTGGGTAATTATAAGGAGATTAACATAGCCCCGGAGCCTGTAGAAGTTGGCGAGGAGGACGTAAATAAGGTTTTCGACCAGCTTCGTTACCAGCATGCCATCTGGGAGCCGGTAGAACGCCCCGTAAAATCTGGTGACCTGGTAACTATTGATGTTACCGGCAACGTGGAGGAGAATATCCTTCTGGATAGAAAGGATCTTCAATTCCAGGTGCTCCAAGGTTTACCCTTCCCCGTACCCGGTTTTGCGGAAAACATTGAGGGGTTAGAGAAGGGGCAGGATAAGGAGTTCAGTATTTCCCTTCCCGCTGATTACGAGGCGAGCGAGCTCGCCGGGAAAGAGTGCCTGTTCAAGGTGCGTGTCAGCGAGGTCAAGGAGATAAAGCTTCCGGAGTTAAACGATGAATTCGTTAGAACCATTGGTCAGGGCATCGAGACTCTTGATGCGCTCACGGAGAACATCACGTCAAACCTCCGCGTTATGTCGGAGGAGGGAGCCAGAAGACGACATGAAGAGAAGATTATCAATACGGTAGCGGAGATTTCCCGTGTTGAATTTCCGCCTGTTTTAATAGAACACGAGATTGACAGACTCATCGCGGCACATGAAAGGGAACTAACTCAAAACAAGATGAGCCTGGAGGATTACCTCAAATCCAGGGAGAAGAGCAAGGAGGAGTTAAGGGATGAGTTGCGGCCACTGGCTATTAGGCAGGTGACTGGCTCCCTTGTACTATCCAAGGTTACTGAGGCAGAGAAGATTACGGTAACGGATCAGGAAATCGATGAAGAGGTGGCGGAAATGGTTCAGAGTGCAGGGGAACAGGTAGAGGAAGTGAGGAAGATATTCCAAAATGAAGTAACCCGAAAGTCCCTGGAGAATGTGCTCATTACCAGAAAAACAATTAAGCGGCTGGTGGAGATTGCATCAGGTGGAAAAGAAGCTACAGCAGAGACAGGTATGGCAGAATCAACATCAGATGAGGACGAAGCTATAGCGCAGACAGGTATAGCAGAATCAACGTCAGGTGAGGATGAAGCCACAGCAGAGAAAGGGTAAAGAATATGAAACCAGAAGCCATAATTCCTTTCGTAACGGAGACCAGTGCTCGAGGGGAGCGCACACTGGATATTTACTCGCTGCTCCTCAGGGAGCGGATAGTCTTTCTTGGCACCCCTATCAGCGACCAGGTAGCGAACCTCATCGTCGCTCAGCTTCTCTTTCTTGAAAGAGACGACCCGGAGAAAGATATCAGCCTATATATCCACAGCCCTGGCGGGATAATCAACTCGGGTTTTGCTATCTACGATACTATGCAGCTCATCCGCTGTGACGTCTCTACCATTTGCGTCGGGCTGGCGGCAAGCATGGGCACCCTTCTACTGTGTGCCGGGGCCAAGGGTAAGCGCTATACTCTTCCCAACGCTACTATCCATATGCACCAGCCAATGGGTGGTGCTCAGGGGCAGGCGTCGGATATCGCTATCGCCGCAAATGAGATAATAAGGATGCAGGAGAAGCTGCGCACGATTATCGCTGCTCATACCGGCCAGCCCTACGATAGGATTGCCAAGGATACTGACCGCGATTTCTATCTGAGTGCTGAGCAGGCAGTAGAATACGGGCTGGTGGACGAGATACTTGTTAAAGAAGAGCCTGAAGAGTCAAAAGAGTCTAAGGATTAATTTGTAGGAGGAATTGCTTGACGGACACAATAATCTATGAGAAGAAAGGCCATATAGCTTATTTCACCATAAATCGCCCCGAAGCCATGAATGCCTTTGATTTTGCCACTATACAAGCATTCAGCGAGGCTACAATAAAATTCCGTGATGATAATGACGCCTGGGTGGCCATTATCACCGGGGCTGGCGATAAGGCGTTCTCAGCCGGTTTCGATCTTAAGGAGCTCATTCCCGGGGAAGACAAATTGCCGTCTCCAGGCGGCGGGCCACCGCTTATCCAGCGGGGACTCTATATATGGAAACCATTTATCGCTGCCATCAATGGCGTAGCTATGGGGGGGGGGCTCGAGCTGGCGCTTGCCTGTGACCTGAGAATAGCCGCCGAGACCGCTACCTTGAGCGTTCCCGAGGTTAAATGGAACCTGATCCCCGGGTGGGGAGGTACCCAGAGGCTACCGCGGATGATACCAATGGCTAAGGCTGCTGAAATGTTGCTCACTGGCGATCGAATCGACGCCAACGAGGCCTATCGAATAGGGATTGTCAATAAAGTAGTTCCGGCATCGGAGCTCATGGACGCGGCAGAGGCAATGGCTAACAAGATTGCGAAGAACGGCCCCCTTGCCGTGAGAGCAGCCAAGGAGGCTATGATCAGGGGCACCAGCATGACCCTTGACGAAGGTATGCAGCTGGAACTGGATCTTGTGGAATCACTACTGGATACCGAGGATGCCAAAGAGGGTCCCAAGGCCTTTGCCGAAAAGCGCAAGCCGGAGTTCAAGGGAAGATAACTTTTTCAGTCCGTGTTTACCATTTAGACATCATGTCTTCCCAGAAAGCATAGATACCTTTCCCCTGCCGTCCGCCGGTATATCCTGCCCTGACCATCATACGAATAAGGGGATGCAGGTGTCCTTTCTCCGGTCCCATCTCCCGTATGGCGTCTGCCTCCGAAACAGCATAGGTGCCCCACGCGCCGCTGAAATCTCCCAGCTCCAGGGGGCCCATAGGAAAGTTAAATCCCAGCTTCATTGTCTTATCAATGTCCTCGGGTGAGGCGACCCGCTCCCAGACCATTTGTATAGCCTCCATCCTCAGCGCCCGATAGACCCTGTTTCCTATAAAACCATAGCTAAAGTCCTTGCATACCACATACTCCTTGCCCAGCTTCTGGACAAGAGCGCAACTAACTTCCATCGTCTCATCGGATGTCAACGTCCCCCTGATAATTTCGACCAGCTTCATCACTCCCACTGGATTAAAGAAATGTATGCCCAACACCTTGTCAGGCCGGTTGATGGTACTGGCTATCTCTGTAATATTCATTTGGGAGGTATTCGAGGCAAGAATCGATTCCGCAGGGGCACTTTCATCCAGCTTCTGGTAGACCTCCTTCTTAATAGCCAGGTTCTCGGCAACTGACTCTATCACGCAATCCGCAGTCTTTACCGCATCGGAAATGTTGGTTGTTCCCTTGATTCTACCCACTATCTCGTCCATCTGCGCCTGGGACATTTTGTCTTTGTCGACGAAGAACTTCTTCATCCTCTGTTCGATCGCGTCAAGCCCTCTTTTCACCGTCTCATCTTTGCGCGACCACAGCATAACATTATAACCTCCCACATTTGAAAGGAGCTCCGCTATCTGTGAGCCCATTGTCCCCCCACCGATAACCGTTACATTCTTAATATCCTCTAACTTCAAGAGTGTCCCTCCTTACGTTTTCTCAACATCACGGCAATTTTCAATGCCCGGAGCATTAATCACAGAGATTAATTATAGCTTCTTATACCCAAGCCCGCAACACGTACATAGCTAGAAACCCGAATCCGTGAGCTCAGGTTCAAAGGGCTGCTCCATGGGTGCTGATCCAAGCGAATCAGCATAGCTTTGCGTTCGACTGTCTTAAGATGTCATCATACCACTAAGGGGTCATCATCCGGCTTGACCGGATGATCCAGGCAAATGGAAGGAGGTACAGGATACTTCCTGACGGGGGTCTGGGGTGTCCCCCAACTTTAAAAAGTCCCCCAAGCTTGGGGGATTAGGGGGTTAATAGAGACTATTTCAGCAGTCTGAAAAAATCTGTAACAGAAGACTCGCCATCGATCAATATATATTCAACACTTTAGATATTATCTAAATTCAACGCCCCGACACCGATTACTTCTATAGCCACCTTATCCTCACTATCCTGGTTTGCCCGCTTCTTGCCGAACTAGCCGGCGAATTCTCTGGTGAATCTGAAGCGGTTCCTCTAGATCGCTTACCCCTGCAAGCCAGTGAAATAGTGGTTCCTCTTCTTTATCACCCTGGGCCATGATAGCTTGCTCTACCGCCATTCGGCCTCCTTTCTCCCATGCATCAAGGAGGATCTTCAAATCGCTGATATTTGTAGAGGCAAGGCCGACTGTAGCATAGGGGAGGGAGTACTCGTTGGCATTGAAAGCGATGGCTAGCCCCCCAGCACGATCTACCGTCTCAAGCATCCTTGCGTCCGTGATGCTGTCGCCAACAACGACTACCTGTTCAGGGAATTGGCGATGAGTCCGGGCAAATCTACGTAGCGCCGCCGCCTTCCTCCTTCCCCCCATCGGCTTTACCTCACGATGAGCAAAGCCAAAGCTGGTTCGGGGCAGTTCCTCCCAGAAGAAGCGGTCGAGACATCTTTTTATTGCCTCATCATCCCCATCCTTCAACGCCAGGATTTCTCGCTCGATAGCTAGCACTATTGTGCGATCTTCTTCTCGCACCAGGCTATGGTATCGGTCAAGGGGAAACCGGGTGCAGGCGAGGTTCTCCTGGACGATGCCTACCCGCTGCATAATGCGATTTGCATAGTGCTCATAGCTCGTACTGATACAGTAAACCTGCCAGTGCTTCAGGCTCATAATGAGTTCACGTGCCCCGGCAAGGATTGCTGCCCTCTCGGCAAGCCCCCTTATATCCTCCTCCGTAACACCATGATGAATGAGAAAGGGAATAATGAGGGCCAGCATATCTCCTGGCTCATAATCATCCCTGCCCTCGAGAGCACGGAGGTCATCGTAGCGGCTGATCACCTCCAAGACCTGGTCTCCATCGGGCAATAGCTTCATCAGTTCATATACATTATCCTGAATAGATAAGGGGCCTTCCATATCAAAGAAGATGAGATTCATGTGGCAAGTATCCCTTTCACCCTTTTGTCCATTTTGCAACTGAGATTGTACCCCTCCATAGGATGTCCATCAGTGCGCCACTCCTCACCATAGCTTTCCTAAAATCGGTAAGGCGATAGGCAGATGAACGGTATCTGATAGCTATGGACAAGTTCGAAAAAGGTGTCGCTTTCTGCCATCTCTCCAGGCTCCCTATCGCTGAATACGAAGGTAAATCTCCCCTTTCATTATGCTACGCCACACGGCGCGGAAAAGATCACGCGCTGCCTCATCCTGTCCTGTGGAGAACCATCCGATACGATATCTGCCCTTTGATGGCTTATTCATTTATTCATTAATATAGCTAAAGTATAGCCAATAATGAATTTGATCTTGGACCCGTAATCTAGCGATCTTTTAGCGCCTTCCCCAGCTTGGCCCAAGTACTCCCCAGATGAACCCAGGGATTGGACCTTCGCCCTTTGACCTTTCCCTCCGCCAGAGCTGTAATGAACTGGTCCTTATCGCTGAACGGGGGCATCTCGACGTAGGCGGTTCCAATATGACCGGGCATATGTGCATCGCTGCCAGCGCTGACGAGACACCGGTGAGCTTGGGCAAACCGCTCCGCCCTAATCACGTAACGCTGCAATAAAAGGCGCGAGTTGAGGACTTCGATTATGTCAATAAATGGCAGTAGTTCCTCCAGGGTTTGACGATGAATTGTGGAGCGCCGCAACCGATCGAAGGGGTGGGGAACGCACACCAGACCACCCTGCTCCTTAATCATGCGGGCTGTCTCCGCAGCAGGGAGCCCCCTGGGGATTTCCTCCTCCAAGAAGTATCCGATGATCTCTCCCGTGCTGGTTTCTATCTCATTTCCCACAATTACCGGGAATGGGGCAATCCTCTTCAATTCCACGGCACCGGCTATGGTATTGTGGTCGGTTACAGCAATACAGTTGATCCCAACATCGAGACAGCGCGCGATAGTCTGCTCCAGCGACGTGTTACAGTCACCTGAATAAATGGTGTGAACATGAAGGTCGGCTCTTATCAAGGTGATTCATCCTTGCTTTCTAGCTCTTGCTCCGAGAAATTCTGGATCTGACTAATCTTAAGCTCAGCCGAATTCAACCGCTCATTGCATATCTTGGCAAGCCTTATCCCTTCCTCGAATAGAGCGATACCCTCCTCCAACCTTAGCCCTCCACGCTCCAGGGATTGAGAAATCTGCTCCAGTCTGTTCAGCGCGTCTTCGAAGGAAAGCTGTTCATCCATGCCTGGAGTCCTTTCTTGGATCCGGTAACCTTGCTGCTAAATTGGCCATCGCTCACCGTAACCTCAATGGCGTCCCCACGGTGAACCTGATCGGTATTATAAATAACATCACCGGTAGCGGAATGCTGCACCAGAGCGTATCCGCGCCCCAGGGTAGCGAGCGGACTCAGCGAGCCAAGCTTTAGCTCTCGACCGCGGAGTTTTTCCTGGCTTATTGTGAGGAAGTTTCCGATAAACATTGTAATAGCCCTGGTGTATTCATCGATGCGCTGGCGAGATCGATCGAACTCCCTTGAAAGGGCTGTCACCAGCACCCCGCTATAGGATTGGATACGGGCTTCCAGATCATCGCGATGAGGCACGGCAAGCTCTGCAGCTGCCGATGGGGTCGGTGCGCGCTTGTCAGCGACGAAATCAGCGATGGTGAAGTCGGTATCATGTCCCACCCCACTGATCACCGGTGCCCTGCTGGCATAGATGGCGCGTGCTACCTCTTCCTCATTGAAAGCCCACAGCTCCTCAAGGGAGCCGCCGCCGCGAGCAAGTATAACAAGATCGATTCCTTCGGTATTATTAAGGGTTTGAAAGGCATGAACGATACCGGCTGTTGCACCATCGCCCTGCACCGGGGTTGGGGCGAGAATCAGCTCTACCAGGGGATAACGCCTGCCCATAATGTTGATTATGTCATGCAGAACAGCGCTATCGGGCGAGGTAACCACACCAATGCGCTTGGGGAAAGGTGGCAGTGCCCTCTTACGCGCTGGCTCGAAGAGTCCCTCTTGCGCAAGCCTTGCTTTAAGGCGCTCGAACTCAAGGTGGAGGATGCCCATCCCTTCGGGCTGCACGATATCGACATAGAACTGGAGAGCGCCTGAAACTTCGTAAATGGAGATGCGGCCATGAGCGACTACCGCCATCCCATTTTCCAGGGTCAGGGGCAGCCGAGCACGGTGAAACAATATACACCTTAGCTGGCTGGCTTCATCTTTAAGGGTGAAGTAAAGATGCCCCGCTGCTGACTCCGACAAATTGGAGACCTCGCCGCTAATCCACAGATCGACGAGTATACCATCGGCCGCCAGTAGTTCCCTGAGATAGCCCGTTACCTCAGCTACGGCAAAGATCTTCACCTATCACGCCCTTTCCAAATATGCACCAGTGCGGGTATCGACACGAACGATTTCACCGTTATTTACAAACAGTGGAACCTGTACAGTGATGCCCGTCTCCAGCTTAGCCGGCTTATTACCCGCCGTCGCCGTATCCCCTTTGAATCCAGGATCTGTTTCCACAACCTCGAGCGCTACCGAGTTGGGCAGCTCCACACTTATCGGCTCGTCCTTGTAGGACAGTAGATCCAGGGACATCCCTTCTTTGATATAGTTCATAGCATCGCCGAGCTGCTCCTGATTAAGCATAGTCTGCTCGTAGCTTTTCACATCCATAAAGTAATAAAGCTCGTTCTCGCAGTAGAGAAATTGCATCTCGTGACGGTCTAAACTCGCTCGGGCGAATTTCTCGCCTGCCTGGAAGGTGCGCTCGATGGTGTGACCTCCGCGGATATCACGGAGCTTCAGCCTGACCTGAGCGCTGCCCCTCCCCACCTTGATATGCTGCCAATCGAGGATTTGGTAAAGCCCACCCTCCAACTCAATGGTGATGCCTTTCTTAAGATCGCCCGTGTTAATCATCTTTTTCTCCTTTTGCGGACTTTTCCCAGTCGTTCTTATTTACTATTGTAATACATAGGGGTTATCACGGCATCAGTTTATCTTCCTGGCTTTTGACAGCACTCTCACCCTTCCCTGCTCTAAAACCACCACATCCTCGATCCGAACCCCACCCCAACCATTAATATAAATACCCGGCTCAATGGTGAACACCATTCCATCTGTCAAAATATCTCTGGATTCTCTACCCAGCCGTGGAGCTTCATGGGCAGCCAGCCCAATGCCGTGTCCGAGGCCATGCCCAAAATTCTCGCCGTAGCCCCCCTGTTCAATAACAGTCCTCGCCAGACTATCAGCCAAATCCCCACTCATCCCCGTCTCGATGGTGGCGATAGCAGTAAGCTGGGCACCAAGAACAAGGTCATATATTTTACTGAAATTCTTGTCTTCCTTTCCCAGGCAGACGGTTCTGGATAGATCACTCGAATAGCCATTGAAGCGAGCCCCGATATCGATGACAACGGGCTCGCCGGAGAGTATGACATGGTCAGTAGGCTTATGGTGTGGGAGAGCAGAGTTGGGGCCCGAGGCTACAATCACATCGAAGGGGACGGTTTCGCTGCCCTTTTCCCGCAATAACCTCTCGATTCCCCATGCCGCCTCCTTCTCGGTCATCCCGGGATGGAGCAAGGATGAAAACTCACCAAAAGCGTCATCGGAGATGCCCGCAGCCTGCACTATATGCTCCCGCTCCCCATCATCCTTCACGGCACGCAGGGACTCAACGATTTCCTCGGTAGGCACTATTTCGTGCTTTTTCCCTATCGTTGCTACCAGCTTACGGTAGGCAGCAAGGGACATATCGTTTGCCTCAAGGCCAATCCTTTCTAACCCGAGGGAGGAGACGAGCTCAGGAAACCACTCTCGCAGCTCTCCTTTGGTGTGAAAAATCTGGAAGTGTGGTGCCTGGTATTTCGCCTGCTCTCTATAGCGGAAGTCGGTAGCCAGGATCGAGTTTGCCTCTGATATAAGGAGGAAACCTGCCGAGCCGGTGAACCCGCTAAGGTAACGGAGATTCTCTCCTCGAGAGATCAGAATAGCATCAAGCCCCTCCTCCCCCTCCACAAAAAGCCGCTGACGCAACCTCTCCAGGCGATAGGTCATCTTTTTTCTTTCAGCTCGTCTACTAGTATCTCCAGTGCCTCTATATAGCCCTGCACGCCTTTACCGCTAATCTGTTTCCGGGCGATAGGCTCAATCACTGAATTGCGCCGCCACTCCTCGCGTGCGTGTATATCTGAAATGTGCACCTCGATTACGGGGAGAGCGCTGTCTTCGAGGGCATCCCGCAGCGAGAGGCCGTTATGTGTGAGCGCCCCGGGATTTATGATAACACCCTGTGCCAATGAAGCCTTAGCTTGAATGAAATCGATGAGTGCCCCCTCGCTGTTCGATTGAAATGTCAAAATTTCAGCACCCAGCTCCTCAGCCCTTATTACCACCAGGGATTCGAGCTCATCGAGCGTCTGATCCCCATAGATGGCGCGGTTTCTCCTCCCTAACATATTGAGATTCGGCCCGTGTATAAGAAGTATTCTCATACTATTCTTCCTTCTTCGCTCTGGGATGGGCTGCCAGGTAAACCTTTCGCGCCTGATTCTGGGTGACATGTGTGTATATCTGGGTGGTTGAGAGATTAGCGTGGCCCAGGAGTTCCTGAACGACGCGCAGGTCGGCGCCACCATCGAGGAGGTGAGTAGCAAAACTGTGCCGCACCATATGAGGGAATATCCTTTTATCAAGACCCGCCTTGCTGGCATATTTTGAGATTGCCTTCTGAAGGAAGCGCTCTGAGAGCCTTCTACCATATCGGTTTACAAATAAGGCTTCAGTCCTCGAATTGCCCAGGAGCCGTCGTCTACCGTCACGAAGATAAATGTCTAGGGCTGAGGCTGCCGGCTTGCCCATGAGCACCATTCGCTCTTTGGAGCCTTTGCCCCAGACGCGAATCTCCCGCGTTTCTATATTGACATTATCCAGGTCTAAACCTACAATCTCGCTTACCCTGAGCCCGGAGGCGTAAAGGACTTCGAGCATCGCCCTGTCTCGCTGTCCCTGAGGAGTCGTGGTGTCAGGTATCTCCAGAAGATGTGTAACCTCGTCGCTGGAGAGGAAGGAGGGGAGCCTCTTATCGAGTTTCGGCGCGGATACGGTGAGCAGGGGATTTGAGTCTATTAAATTCTGTTGCATTAAATAGCCATAAAAAGAACGGAGAGCACTTAGTTTGCGCGATACGCTGGATTTTTCAAACCCGTGTTCCTGCAGGGAGGCAATATAGCGGCGAAGCACGTGACGATCCACCTCCCCCAGCGTGGTAACATTCTCTATCTCAAGGAACTCCAGGAAATGGCGCAGGTCATGGGTATAATTTCGCACCGTATACGGTGATGCATGGCGTTCTGCCTCAAGGTAGCGGATATAGTTATACACCAGTTTCTCTAAGCTTTCCCTGCTTTGGATTAGAGGTATCATACCTTGAGGGCCTCCCGCTCCAGCTCATCCAGCCTGCCGCTGAATTTACATTGTGTGCATTTTGCTGCCGACTTACCCCGCATCACAAGCAGCTCGCCGCATTCGGGACAGGGCTGTGAAATAGGCCTATCGTTGGTAGCAAACTTACAGTCGGGGTAGCCTAAGCATCCGTAGAAAGTGCGTTTTTTTCTGTTCTGCCGCTCCACTAACGCGCTGCCGCATTTGGGGCATGTGACTCCGATTTTTATCAGTAAAGGTTTGGTATACTTGCATTCCGGGTAACCTGTGCAGGCAAGAAATTTACCGTAGCGCCCCACCTTAATCACCATAGGTTCGCCGCATGCAGTGCATACCTCATCGGTGGCCTCGTCCGGTATCTTGACCTTTTCCATCTGTTCTTTTGCTGCCTGAAGCGTTTTTTCAAACGGATCATAAAATTCCTTGAGGTAGGGGGCCCACTCCCTCTCCCCCTGGGCGATCTGATCCAGCCCCTCCTCCATCTGAGCAGTGAACCCATAATCGACTATATCGGGGAAATGCTGACAAAGCTTGTCGCTTACCAGGCAGCCGAGCTCCGTGGGGTGGAACTTCCTGCTATCTTGCTCCACATAACCCCTATCTTGAATTGTGCCAAGGATGGGAGCGTAGGTTGAGGGACGTCCGATCCCTCTCTCCTCCAGCGCCTTAACCAGAGTTGCCTCCGTATAGCGATTCGGCGGTTGGGTGAAATGCTGCTCCGGGGTAAGCCCCATAAGCTTCAGAGGGTCACCCTCGGTTAACTTAGGAAGGGCAACCTTCTCCGTTTCGTCCTCAGCCTCGTCCTTACCCTCGCTATAAAGGATGGTGAAACCGGGAAATTTCATACGGGAGCTTGTAGCTCTGAGAAGGTAGGGTTTCTTGCCTTCTTCGCGTTTAGCTTCTATATCAACCGCAATCGTATCCAGTAGTGCGGGAGACATCTGGCTGGAGACCATCCGCTTCCAGATGAGTTCATAGAGCCTGAATTGATCCCCCGTGAGGAAACCCCTAATCGCTTCAGGTTCCCGCCGAATGGACGTGGGCCGAATAGCCTCGTGGGCCTCCTGCGCCCCCTTTGCTTTCCTTCGGAAGATACGGGGGTGAGGTGGCAGGAAGTTAGCACCATACTTCTCCTTGATATAGGCGCGAGTTTCCTCCAAGGCCGAGGTGGCTACCCTTACCGAATCGGTGCGCATATAAGTAATCAGCCCTACCGATCCCTCATCGCCTACCGGTAAGCCCTCGTAGAGCTGCTGAGCGAGTGCCATCGTGCGCTTGGCACTGAAGCGCAGCTTGCGCCACCCCTCCTGCTGAAGTGTGCTAGTAATAAAGGGGGGGGCTGGCTGCCGTGCTACCTGCTTCTTCTTCACGTGGGCCACAGCATAGCTTGCGGTATTAAGCTCGGAGATAATAGTGTCTGCCTCCGCCTGGCTCCCAATATCAATCTTCTTTTTATCCATAAAACCAAGAAGAGCGGCGGTGAAGCCCTCTTTTGTTGCCATTTTCTCCAGCTGGGCATCTATAGACCAGTACTCATGGGGGATGAAGCCTTCGATCTCTCTTTCCCGGTCAACAATCATTCTCAGGGCCACCGATTGCACCCGTCCTGCAGAGAGCCCGCGTCTCACTTTCTGACTGAGGAGAGGGCTTATCTTGTAGCCGACCAGCCTGTCCAGGATGCGGCGCGCCTGCTGAGCATTAACCTTGTCCATATCGATATCCCTGGGGTGTCGGAATGCTTCCGCTACCGCTTCCTGAGTAAGCTCATGGAAAACCACCCGCTTTAGTAGCATGCTATCCAGCTTGGCTGCCTCAACCAGATGCCAGGATATAGCCTCACCCTCGCGATCGGGATCGGTGGCGAGGTATATCGCCGAGGCATCTTTCGATTTCTCCTTTATCTCCTTAACCACCGCTCTCTTCTCTTTGGGAACCTCATATCTAGGAGCAAAGCCTGCCTTAACATCCACACCCAGGGTTTTCCTGGGCAGATCCCTCACATGTCCTACGGAGGCTTTTACGCTATAGCCACGGCCCAGCATCCTGCCTATTGTTTTCGCCTTAGCTGGCGATTCTACAATGACCAACTTATTTACCATTATTCCACCTTAACCCGGTAGTCCTCCCTGGTCTCCCGGGCAACGATATAGTTCATACCGCCAACCTGCTTTACCATCCCCTTGAGCTCCATCATCGCCAGGGTGCTGGACACTGCAGCGATAGGGAGATGGGACTGGCGTCCTACCTCATCGATATGGGTTGGCTCGGGGGAGAGGTCTCGCAATATACGTAGAATACGGGTCTCAGTATCCGTGGCGGGAACAGTCTCCTTTGCCTCAATGTGTTGCACGGCCATTGTGAGGTTGAGCTCCTCAAGTATGTCATTAGCCCCCCGTACTAGCTTCGCCCCTTCCTGGATCAATCGATTGGTTCCACGACTCACGGCGGATAGTATACTCCCGGGAACGGCGAAGACCTCGCGGTTTTGCTCCAGGGCGAGGCCTGCAGTAATCAGGGCACCGCTCGTCTCCCCTGCCTCGATTACCACAACCCCAAGGCTTAGCCCGCTCATGATCCGGTTTCTCAAGGGGAAATTCTCCCGCCTGGGAGAAGCACCCAGGGGAAACTCGCTAACCAGTGCCCCGTGCTCCATAACCTCACGTGCCAGTTTCACATGATCCCTGGGATATACGGTGTCCAGCCCGCAACCGAAGACGGCGATGCTCCATCCACCAGCGTCGAGTGCAGCGCGGTGGGCCGTGGCATCGATCCCTTTGGCCAAACCGCTCACGATGGTGATCCCGTTCCTCGCCAGATCGCCCACGATCTGCTCGGTGACTTCTCTGCCGTAGTAGGTAGGGCGACGGCTACCCACC
>JAVLBD010000149.1:0-3672 GCA_031581405.1 Dehalococcoidia bacterium | reverse complement strand
GCTGGTGACCCCTGGCCACATCGACAATGGATAGCCTGGTATGACCAAAAACCGTGTTATTGAAAGTGTGAACCCCGCGGTCATCCGGCCCCCGATGTGGCAGTGCATCCAGCATACGATTAATTGTCTTTGTATCATTTATTCCAAAACATCCTGCAATTCCACACATGATAATAACCTTTCTCCTATAATAGGTGCCTACTTAATCTCAGTCTTTTTGCCAGTGTAAATCTTTGCTGCCTGGTTAAACCGCTTTAAATAAAAGCAAGGTATCCTTTACTCTCACTTACACCTCTGGCGGTTAAATATTCCTTGAGCGGCTTGACCGAGAAGGTTTGCTCGTCACTTTGCAGTACGTCGGCTACAGCTCTTATGGTATCAATAGAGGTGAAGCAGGGGATACGCTTCTCCACAGCGGCGCGTCTAATCTCAAAGCCATCGCTTAACGGGCCGCGCTCTCCTGTGATTGTATTGACCACCCCATCCAGCGTACCATCGCGGATAATATCCACGATATTAGGGTGTCCTTCACTTAGCTTTTTACTAATAAATGTTACCGGGATTCCCACCCCCTGAATCATTGCTGCCGTTCCCTCGGTTGCATAGAGCTTGAGTCCCAAGGAGGAGAGCTGTTTGATAATGGGCAAGGCTTCCGGTTTATCTTTATCGGCAATGCTGAGCAGAAGCGATCCCTTGGAAGAGAGCATCATATCGGCAGCGAGCAGCGCCTTTGCCAGGGCAGCGTCAAATGTGTAATCCACCCCCATCACCTCGCCCGTCGATTTCATTTCAGGACCGAGGTAATTATCCACACCGCTCAGCTTGGACATGGAGAAGACTGGTGCTTTAATGGCAACCAGCTGTTGTGTCGGCCACAGCCCTGTCTCATAGCCCTGCTGCTTGAGGCTCTGCCCCAGCATTATCTTGGTGGCCACCCGCACCATGGAGACTCCGGTAACCTTACTAATGAAGGGTACGGTTCTACTGGCCCGGGGATTCACCTCTAAAACGTAAACTGCTGAGCCGCCGTTATCGTTGCCCATAATCACATATTGAATATTCATCAGCCCTTCAATATTTAGCGCTAGGCCAATCTGAATGGAATAGTCAATGATGGTATCCACTTCCTGGTCTGTCAGGTTTAAGCCAGGGTAGACAGCCATAGAATCTCCGCTATGCACCCCTGCACGCTCGATATGCTCCATAATCCCTGGGATGAGTACCCGCTCGCCATCACAGATGGCATCCACCTCCACCTCTTTGCCCTCCAGGTACTTATCGATAAGCACAGGGTGTCCGGAGTTCAGCTCGATAGCCTGGTTTATATAGTGAACCAACTCGCTGGCATTTTGTACAATCTCCATAGCGCGGCCGCCGATCACATAGCTTGGGCGAATCAGCACGGGATAACCAATAAGCTTGGCCATATTGAGTGCCTGCTCGATGGTGGTGACGGCACCCCCTGGAGGTTGGGGGATTCCCAACTGGTTCATAAGATTCTCGAAGCGCTCACGGTCCTCTGCCTGGTCGATAGCATCGGGAGTGGAGCCAAGGATAGGCATACCGCTTCTATACAGCGGTTCTGCCAGGTTAATTGCCGTTTGCCCGCCAAATTGAACGATAGAGGGAGCGGTAATGCCATTCCCCCCTTCATTCTCCAGGATGTCACGCACACTCTCCTCGTCCAGGGCCTCGAAGTAAAGGCGGTCTGAAGTATCGAAGTCAGTGGAGACGGTCTCCGGGTTGGAATTGATGATGATACTCTTGAAGCCCGTCTCCTGAAGTGCCCATGCAGCATGAACGCTGCTGTAATCGAACTCGATGCCCTGCCCGATACGAATAGGCCCTGAGCCAATAACCACAGCCTTGTTCCCCTCGAGGGGCTCAGCTTCATTCTCCCTTTCATAGGTACTATAGAAATAAGCAGTCTCGGCGGCAAACTCGGCGGCGCAGGTATCCACCATCTTATAGACGGGGATGATTTGCCAATCATGGCGCAAGGCACGTACCTGCTCCGGCATCCGGTCTGCCAGAGTGCCGACCTGTTCATCGGAAAATCCCAGACGTTTGGCTTCCAACAGGAGCCGAGGGGTCAGCGTCTCGGAAAGCAGACGTTGCTCCATGTGGACTATGTTTTGGAATTTGTACATAAACCATGGATCAATGCCGGTCTCTTGCGATAGATCCTGTGGGCTCAATCCCTTTCTCAATAATGCCATGATGCCCCAAAGGCGAAGGTCGTTAGGTGCCAGTGGGTAGCCGCTCTTATCCCAGTCCTGGTCTTTCCATAGGAGGGATTTACCACCGGTTTCCAGAGACCGCACCGCTTTCTGTAGTGCTGCCTCAAAGGTGCGGTCAATTGCCATCACCTCGCCGGTAGCTTTCATCTGGGTACCGAGGACGCGGTCGCCTATGGCGAACTTATCGAAGGGCCAACGGGGAATCTTGACCACACAGTAGTCTAATGCTGGTTCGAATGCTGCCGTCGTTTTTCCGGTGACCTGGTTTACGATCTCATCTAGTCTTCTACCAACCGCTATCTTGGCGGCGACGCGGGCTATGGGATAGCCCGTCGCCTTCGAGGCCAGGGCGGAGCTTCGACTAACCCGCGGGTTGACCTCGATAACATAGTAGGGAGGGCAGCCGTTCTTCAAAGGGAGTTCACCGCTACCACCTGGCGGCCAATGCTCCGCCACTATCTTGTGGGGAGCAAGGGCGTATTGGATATTACATCCCCCCTCGATGCCCAATGAGCGAATGATGTTGAGGCTTGCCGAACGAAGCATCTGGTATTCATTATCGGTGAGGGTCTGGGATGGCGCGACCACTATACTATCGCCAGTGTGTACCCCCATGGGGTCGATGTTCTCCATATTACATACGGTTATGCAGTTATCATTTCCGTCTCGCACCACCTCATATTCGATCTCCTTCCAGCCGGTGACGCTTTTCTCTACCAGTATCTGATGAACCGGGCTGAGCGCCAGTCCACCGGAGGCGATACGTTTAAACTCTCCTATGGTAGAGGCGTGGCCACCACCGGTCCCGCCCAATGTGTAGGCGGGTCGGATCACAACCGGCAAGCCGACAGTCCTAGCTGCTTCTAGCGCCTCCTTCATCGAAGAGGCTATGGCGCTCTCGGGTACTGGCTCACCTATCTCGGAAAGCATCCTCTTGAAAAGCTCACGGTCCTCCGCTATGCGGATGGTATCGATGGGGGTTCCTAACGAGCGCACGTTATATTTATCCAGGACACCGGCATCGGCCAGATCAACGGCCAGATTGAGTCCGGTCTGCCCACCCAGCGTGGGCAGAAGACCGTCGGGGTGCTCCCGTTTGATTATTCGTTCTAACACGTCTACAGTGAGTGGCTCGATATAAACGATATCGGCGATGCCCTCATCGGTCATGATAGTAGCCGGGTTGGAGTTGACAAGTACCGAGATCACGCCCTCTTCACGGAGTGCTTTGCACGCCTGGGTCCCGGCGTAGTCGAACTCCGCCGCCTGCCCGATGATAATAGGCCCTGACCCGATTACGAGCACTTTATTGACTTTGGGCATCTGTTTTCTTTGTCTCCATTAAGCTTAATAATAAGGAAGCGATAATCAGTCCATCCATCTTTACACGTTCCCCATGTACTGTCCGTGTTGCCAATATTTAGCTCACCCT
>JAVLBD010000148.1:0-3675 GCA_031581405.1 Dehalococcoidia bacterium | reverse complement strand
CTGGGTGGCGTTGGGCTGCTCTTCAATGCCTGTCATATGGAGAATCTGAGCCGGTTTGATGGTAGCATAAGCTCGCGCCGCCTCCCTTATGCTCTCCGCAGGTACTCCGGTGATGTCGGCAACCTTCTCAACTGGATATTCCTGGACTCGCTGTACAAGTTGGTCGAACCCATGACACCATTTCTGGATGAACTCCTTATCGTGCAAATCCTCGTCGATGATGGTTCGAATCATGCCCAAAAGGAGGGCTGCATCGGTTCCTAAGCGGGGGCGAAGCCAGATATCAGCCCCTCTTGCCGTAGGGGTGTCTCTAGGATCAACCACAATCAGCTTGAGCCCCAACATCATCTGCATCGCTTGGATACCTCTCCAGAAAACTGGAAGCGATCGCGCAGCGTTTACGCCCAGCAACATGAGACACCGGGTTTGGGGACCTAGCTGAGGAATAAAGATCACCGCGCCGGACATCATATGGCTCAAGACCATACCAGTGCCACACCACGGACCGAGGAAATTCGGCGAGCCAAACAGAGACTGAAAACGTAGCCGGTATTCGTCGGCAGCGTTCTGCTCCCCGCCTGCGATGGCCAGCGTCTCGGGCCCATATCTATCTTTGGCCGCTTGAAGCCGGTCCGCTATCTCATCCAGTGCCTGTTCCCAGCTGATGCGCTCCCACCGACCATCGCCCCGTTCACCAACCCGCTTGAGGGGATAGTTCAACCGATCCGGATGATACACAAGCTCTTTGGCCGAGTGGGCTCGAGGACAGGCTGCAAATGCTTTCCGATGAACCTCGGCCATGGGTGAGGCGCCAGGCTTCTTTCGAAAATCGGGGCCCAGGAACTGGCCATTATCAATCCGCACCTCATATAGGCAATGCACGGCACAAAGACCACAGACAACCTTTTTCTTCTCTTCGCTCATATTACAAGTGCCTATCTATTTTACTTCATCTTGATATTTGAGAGCAGCGGGTGATTCTACTTGGATATTGCGCATCTATACGTATTTTGGCATCTCGATATTGAACTTATTCTCCGCATCCGCAATGGCCATATAGAAAGCTTCTCGCATCAGCGGTAGAAGATCAGCAAGTTTCATAAAGTGCTCGACATTCTTTATAAATCGGAGACCCCCATCATCGAGCAACTCTATTGTGTTATAGCTCTCATCTCCTAGTAGGCGATAAGCGATATCATAGGAATCGTACTCGATAACCGCATCGCCCTCATGGTCGACAAATCCGAGTGTCCCATCGGATGCAAACGCATAATGGAATACTCCGCTACCATCGGGGCAATCCGGGCATTTTTCGGTGAAACTCATGTTGACAATTCCAGCTTGAACAAAACGTTCTTTGTAGTGTTGATTCAAATACTCCACCCAGCGCTGGTGCCAGTAATCATACACTTCAGCCGGTGTGTCAGCAGGCCTTACAATTCTCATCCTTGGTAGCTTACGCTGTTTCCTTAATTATCACCAATTTAGCGGAAGGTAAAGACTGAGGCGAAACGGCATCACTCGTAGACCCTTGACGTCTACGATATATGGAATTCCTGTCATTTTTAACAGATTTTATTGCTCTAAAACCTGCCCATAAGCTTTGTCTTTATCGAAGATTCCTCTCAAAGGATCGCTGGTTCTTTTGCTCCTTCATAGAATAGGGATCCAATTGGAACGCGGGATAATCACCCAGCTAGCTTCCCACCAGAACACCTGCAATGTTATAGCTTTTTTGCTCTCTTCCAAATGTGAAGTTCATCTCTAGGCTACTCCCAGTAGCTTCTTAGCCAGTTCCACGCCATCTTTTGCCTGTGCCCCCCAACCATCAGCGCCTATGCTCTCAGCCCATTTTTCATTGGTTATGGCTCCTCCAACTATAACTTTGTACTTTTCACGCACTCCCAGTTGGTTTAACAAATCCGTGAACTCAGCGACTTTTTCTCGAGCAGGAATAAACATCACCGAGACTGCAATCATATCCACGCCCCCCTCTTCCGCCTTTTCATAGAAATCCCACGGCTGGTTCTCTGAACCTATATCGACGACATCAAAGCCGTTAATGGAAAGGAAAGTACTGACAAGATTTTTACCGATATTATGCTGGCTTAACATCGTCCCAATCAGTATCTTCTTTCCTTTTGGGGCTCCCTGCACTTCTATTTTGGACAGAGCAGCTTCTACATAGGGTATACAAGTTCTGGCGACGATACCCCCTTTCACCAGATCCGGAATAATAGCTTTCCTCGCTTGAAATCGCTCCCCCACATCGTTTAGACCCTGTACTATACCATCCTCCAGGACCATAAGTGGATCAAGGCCCTGGGCCAACAATTCTTTAGTGATTTCCTCAGCTTCTTTCTGCTTCAACTCACCTACTACTTTACGCAGGTCAGATATCTCTGCCATTTTCTCACCCCTTTCAGTTTGTTAGGATTGCTTAATAAGTCCTCGAACCCTTTTTTCTCAGTGGTCTATTATTCCCAAGCTGGATAATCAAGACCCATATCTCTGAATATTCTGGTGAATTTTTTATAGTGATCGAGAAATTCCTTATTAGGTCTTAGGGTCTTCAGATCATAGAGCTCACTTAAGCGTATGGGCTCGTGCTTGGGCCCTGTAAGTTTTTTAGCGATCTCTTTAATCATATCAATGCCATCGCTGACCTTAATCCCTGCTGCTGCCCTTGCTATTTCCGCTCCCCACCTGGCTTCCAATCCAGAAGTTCCACCAACCAGCCACATCCCTTCCATGCCTGATATGCAGGCTGTTATACTCGCAGCTGCAACAGCATACCAAGATTCGTCGGTCAAGGGCCCCACCTGGTGACCCATACAGCCAAAGCTGATCCACGGTACGTTCAGGTTTCTTTCAGCGGCGAGGGCGGCTGCCGAATTACACCACCATATGTCTGGGCCAGTATAGACACCATCAACCGTATTGGCCATGCCCTGTGCAAAAGAACCGTCTGAAAACGCCATCATCCCCAATGTATGCGCGATTATTTCAACTGCTGCTTGTGCCGGGCCAGTGATGTACGCATACAGTACAGCACAACTGCTTATCCATGGCACGATGCCATGCTGCTGGGCGAAGAAAGCCTGGTTAAGTCTGTCATAGTTGATTCTCATTTCCTGCAGTACCTGTACAGGCATGCAGCAATTGTATTTATTGTAGAGGCCGGAAGCGAAGACAGTCATTAACGCACCTGGGGTTGTGGCACACATGGGAATCCCAAAAAACAGGCCCGGCCTGCCTACCCGGGTAGCAACCTCATTCATCACTTGGGCTTCAGTCAGGGCCAGAAGCGTTTCAGTTGGGGTTCCGGATGCTGGTTTTATATCCCCTATTCCCGCTAGAGGAACAGGGATTAGTCCATCACATGTCGGTTCTTGTGCAGAGGTCAAAGCATATAGTCTATACTTGTTAACATCTCTGGTCAGGATTCCGGCGGGAAAGAACGAGTATGGATGTTGCTTATCCCCTGGAGCTCTGGGCTTTAGCGTGATTGCATCTCTATCTTTCCCAAACGTGACTTCGCTTTTTCTGGTCGCGATGACCTCTTTAATTTCTTCTTCGGTAAACTTGATTATTCGTTTCGTGTCTTTGCAGTATAATCCAACTTCCAATAGTAGTTCTAAACCTGCCTGAAAGATTGCATCCGCCATTCCCGGA
>JAVLBD010000147.1:0-3683 GCA_031581405.1 Dehalococcoidia bacterium | reverse complement strand
TGAATGGGACTATCCCGACGAGGGCATCATCGGTAACATTGTGGGCAGCCCGGTTGTCGCCGACGGCATCCTCTATATTGGCTCCTCTGACGGCAATCTTTATGCCATTGATACCGCTACTGGAAAGCTAGCATGGGACTCTCCCTATATCACCGGGGACAAGATTTGGTCTACACCTCTGGTTCATGAAGGCGTGGTTTATATCGGCTCCTTTGACAATAAACTCCATGCCATAGATGCCGCTGCTGGCACACCGATCTGGGAATTCGAAGCAGGAGGAACCATTACCGCCACACCACTAATTTATAATGGAACCATCTATTTTGGCTCCTTTGACCGTAAATTCCATGCCGTTGACGCAGGCACGGGGCAGGCGAAAGCAGGATTTATTCCCTACGCAGCAGGCGACTGGTTCTGGGGCAAGGCGCTAGCCTACGATGATACTATCATTGTTGGCTGCCTGGATAATCGCGTTTATGCACTCGATGCCGAAAGTGGACAGCTAAAATGGGAATACGAAACAGGCGGATCGGTCAGCGGTGACCCCGCCATGTTTGGTGAGCTGGTTTTCTTTGGATCCAATGACGGTAAGGTCCATGCCTTGAATGCCACCAATGGAAATGAAATTTGGATTTACCCCCATGGAGAGGATTACTTTGGCCCCATGCGCTCTCCCCTGTATGCTGAGGACGGCGAGGTCTATGTTCATGATCAGCAGAATAACAAACTCTACTCTTTGGGTGCGTTGGACGGCAGGGAGATATGGAGCGTTTCCACTCTTGATTGAGCAGGTTAGAGAGTTATCCTAAATGAAAATGAGTAGAAACCGCCTGATACTAATCATCGCCGTCGTCGCGCTGGTCATCCTTTCATTCACGTATGGGCTTATAGACGCCTTTAATCTCATCCTGCTCGACCCGTTCCTTAATTTCCTGATCCTGCTCGATAATTTGTTCTTCCACAATTTTGGTATCGCGATTATTGTCCTGACTATTATTGTGCGCCTGCTGATGACGCCCCTTACCTTGAAGCAGCAGCGCTCTACCAAGGCGTTGTCCACATTGCAGCCAAAGATGAAGGAGCTGCAGAAGAAGTACGGCAAGGACGCACAGAAGCTACGGCAGGAGACAGCGAAGCTCTATAAGGAGAGCGGGGTAAACCCGATGGGTTGCCTGTTGCCAATGCTCATTCAGCTTCCCATTTGGATCGCTCTCTACCGGTCAATCCTCGGAGCGCTTGCGGCAACCCCTGAAGCCCTATTAGAACTCTCTGATAAGCTCTATTCTGTGTCGTCAATATATACGGCGGTTCCGTTGAACCCAAATTTCCTCTGGCTCAACCTGGCCCAACCGGATGTACCGCCCAATGGATATTTCATCCTGCCCGTTCTGGTTGCGGCCTCGATGTTTGTGCTGCAGAAGATGTCCACCGTACCCACAGCGGATCCACAGCAGCAGTCAACGAACAAAATGATGATCTGGATGATGCCCCTGATGTTTGGTTTTCTCACACTCGCCTTCCCCAGCGGGCTGGCGCTATTCTGGATAGTATCCAATATTATTGGCATCATAACGCAGTATTTCATTACCGGGTGGGGCTCGCTCTTCGTGAGAACCCCCAAAGTACCGGCAGCACAGGTTGAAACACCTGAAGGTACGGCACTTGAGGAAAAGCTGGCTACCGAAGGCGTTGAACAACAAGAGAGGATAACTCATGGAAAGTCTCGAGATAAGCGGAAAGACCATAGAAGAAGCCGTCGCGCTAGCACTAGAAAAACTCGGCGCAAGTCATGACGAGGTAGAGGTGGTCGTTCTAAAGGAGGGCAAGACTGGCTTTCTAGGTTTTGGCGGTGAGGAGGCTACAGTCAGGGTATTCAGGCGTCAACCTGAAGAGTTAAGGCAGGAGGCCGTTACCCTGGCCAAGGAGGTACTGGAGGAACTTCTTCCCTTGATGCAGGTCTCTGCCTCTGTTGAGGTAAAGGAGCCATCCGAGGAGGGGCGTGCCATAATCAGTCTGGAAATAAACGGCGAGGATCTGGGTATTCTTATTGGGAGAAGAGGTCAGACTCTATATTCACTGCAGTACCTGGTCTATCTTATGGTGGGTCATCGGTTAAAGGCTCATGTGCCGATAACTATTGATGTAGCAGGTTATCGGGAGCGTCGAGAGGAGGCGCTTAAGAATCTAGCATGGCGCATTGCGGAGCGGGTCATGGACACCGGGCAACCGGTACCCCTGGAACCGATGCCCGCTAGTGAGCGCCGTATCATCCACCTGGCACTACAGGATTACCCGGGGGTGATTACGCAGAGTATCGGCGAGGGCGATGACCGCAAGGTGACCATCCACAAAGGCGGCTAGTTTGAACATTGACTTAGCCATTGGTCATTCTAATCTCTTTCCGTATTACTGAAGATGCCTTATCTTCCTGGCTTCAAGCTGGGAGAAATGTATCTAAATAAGAGTGTTATTAAAATAGATTGCTGAAAATTGGGGGGTTGACTGATACTATTTCAGCAATCTCAAAAAGGGCGAAAAGGCGAAGACGGAGAAGAGTAAGAGGGGGAAGGCGCTTAGCGAGTCTGGTATGGTGAGAGCAGATGCGTCCTGCCTTCTGAAAATCCCTCCCGAGCTGCTAACCGAACGCGATAGTTTTAGACGTCAGTAGGCTTGGTCGGCCTCGTCAGCCGTTATCAAGACGAACCCCGCATGGCGGGGTTTGATGAGGGCCCCGATAATGGTGATCGGGGAATCAGGGTGGTACCGCGGGTGTAAAGCTCGTCCCTTAGGGGCGGGCTTTTTATATTGCCACTCGCAATCCTGGGATAGAGACATGTCTTTCTAACTGATTAAAAAGTTGTTTTATATAGTATAAGACAGATAAAGAGAAGGGGCGATAAAATGTTTAAGCCAGTGCCGGGCAAGGTAAGTTTTACTGAGATGGAGAAGCACATCCTTCTTTTCTGGAAGGAAAAGCATATATTCGAGCGGAGCGTTGCGGAGCGGGATAGCGAAAACCTCTTCCGTCTCTATGAGGGGCCGCCCACGGCTAATGCCAGCCCCGGGGTGCACCATATCCTATCGAGGGTATTCAAAGATACCATTCCTCGCTACAAGACGATGAAGGGATACTGCGCACCGCGCAAGGCGGGCTGGGATACACATGGGCTCCCCGTAGAGCTATCGGTCGAGAAGGAGCTTGGTTTTTCGTCCAAGGATGAGATCGAGACCTACGGTATCGCCCAGTTCAACGCGCGCTGCCGTGAGAGCGTGTTCCGCTATGTCAAAGAGTGGGACGAACTTACCGAGCGCATCGGCTTCTGGGTGGACATGGAGCACCCCTATATCACGCTGGATAACGGCTATATCGAGTCCTGCTGGTGGGTGGTCAGGCAACTCTGGGATAAAGGGCTTATATACCAGGGATATCGGGTAACACCCCACTGCCCCAGATGTGTCACCTCGCTCTCATCCCACGAGGTTGCTCTAGGCTACGAGGAGACGGATGACCCCTCGGTCTGGATAAAGTTTAAGGTTGCGAAGTCACTATACAACGAGCCAGGTTTTTTAAATAAACTACGAAGTGGTTATGGCGACAGGGTCGCCGATTTCGCGAGTTGGCTTCTTGACCTCATTGGGGACAAGCCTGCGTACCTGCTGGCGTGGACGACTACACCGTGGAC
>JAVLBD010000146.1:0-3694 GCA_031581405.1 Dehalococcoidia bacterium | reverse complement strand
GAGGGCAGGTGGTGTGGTAATCGTGGCACACCCATTCCGCCGCAGGATACTCAAAAGTGAAGACCCTGAGAATAGACGGTACTACAGAGAGCTCAACCGCGCCTGTGAAAATCCATTTTACGGGACGGTCAATGCGTTAGAGGTTTCAAATGCCCGCGGTTCGGAGAGACAGAACGCCTTCTCCAGAGAACTCGCCAGACGATTGAATCTCAAGGAGGTTGCCGGAAGCGACGCTCATAAAACTAAAGATATCGGTCGAGTCGCCACCTTTTTCGAGAGGGAAGTTACCACTATTGAAGAGCTAATCGCAGAACTCAAAGCGGGGAGATTTCGCGCGGCAGACCCCGGTGAAATCCAGACGAATCTCAAACATCGAGAAGCTCGGCTCTAGGCGAGGAAGCAGGAAGGCCAGGGGCGAAATTAGGCGCATAGCTCGGCGATAAGAATATCAAGTGCTTGCTCGCCTTTCCATAACCCTCTTTTTATTGATAGGTCAGTCTCAAGGAGCTTGCGGTAAATCTGTTCTAATCTACTCATAGAATAGCGCCGCCCCTGTTCAATAGCCTTATTCAGGACGAAATCTGAGGAGATACCTAACTTAGCTCTAACCTCACCGGGAGATAAATTCTGCAAGCTCAGTTCCTTCACCTGAATTAACAGACGAAGCTGTCTGGTGATCATGAACAGCAGATAGGGTGCGGTATCACCCTCTTCCAGTAACTGGTGTAATAGTGGTGCTGCCCTTGCTGCCTGGCCTTCGATGAGGGCATCCACCATAGTGAATACACTGGCCTCCCGAGAATAGCTCACAACCGTATGAACGTCCTCCACCTCGATGCGTCGCCCCGCGGTGTAGAGGAGCAGCTTCTCGATCTCGCTGGATAACACCCACAGGTTCTCTCCCACCAGTGAAGCAAGCAGCTTCACAGCCTCTGGTGTGATCGCACCATTCCCTTCCTTAACACGCTCCCGGATCCATACTGCTAGCGTTGCCCCCCTGAGAGGGGGAAACTCCTTCACAGAGGCCAAAGGTGCCAGCGACTTGAGCAGCGCGTTCCCCTTCTTTATAGGACCATCCAACAGAATGAGCACTGTGCTCGGCGGTATATCGCCAACCTTTTTATTAAACTCTCCCCAGTTCCCATCCCCCCCTTTTTTAAGTTTCACCGCATCACCATCAAAGCGTGCTAAAAGTCCCTCAATGATTACGAGGCGGTGCGAGCCCAAAAAGGGAAGTGCAAGACAGGCATCCATAAGCTGGTTAATGCCTAACTGTTTCGCTTCAAAAAAGGTGGTATTGGATGCCAGAGACTCCCGATCGCCGAGGCTATCCTTGATTAGCTCCAGCTCTGATCGGAGCGAAAACTCATTGGGACCGAAAAGTATATGGAGCATTTGGTTTTCTCGCCCTTTTCGCCCTTTCTTAAACGTAATTAATAATGGATACACTACTACCCGAATTGAGGCGGGTAAGATGGAGTATTATATAACACCAGAATTCACCTATGCGCTTCTCTTGCCCCGTTATTCTACAGCATATCCCGATGCTCGACCACATCTCCTTACTGGGTATGGCACTATACCACAGCAGTAATTCCAGCAAAAGATCAACGTGAGATTAACAAAGTGATATCACACCATACTGTAGAGACTCCTGGCCCCGATATCATCGGGGCTTGTGGTCAGGGTGCTCTCCCTATCTTTAAAAAGATGTTCCAAGATGGCGGGATATAGGGAGTTGACCAAGACTATTTCAGCATTCTCGGAGTGGATAAACGATTACAGAGGGGCTGTCGTGTAGACAACTGCACCGGCCTTAGAACAATCGGAGGCCAGCAATAATCCTGGCCTCCGATTGTTAAGTTGTGGTCGAATTACCAGCGACTGTTCCCTTTGGTTTTGTTGTAGCAACTGCTGCAATACACTGGCCTGTCTTCTCTAGGCTCGAATGGTACCTGTGTGTCGGTACCACATTCAGCGCACACTGCAGGGAACATCTGGCGATCGTACCTGGATCCACCAGACCCAGACCCATAGCTGTTCCGCTGTGACTTTCGTGCCTGTCGGCAGGACTGGCAGCGTCGGGGCTCATTAGTGAATCCCTTGGACTGATGGAATTCCTGCTCTTCTGAAGTGAAGGTGAACGTGACACCACAATCAGCACATTGCAGCGACTTGTCCGTAAAACTCATCGGATGACCTCCTCTCTTTTTAATAGTTGGCTGGAGTTTTGGTCATCCAATGCTGGGGTAAATACGAGATAGCCTCTGCCAAGGATTAGATAACCTCTAACCGGAACCACTAAATCAATTTTACACCATAATCTTTTATTTCACAATACAAGAAGCAAGAGGGCGTGGAAACAGGTCATCAGGTCATGGATGCGGGCTGGGATGGATTGCCTGTCAGATAGGCACTTCTATTGCCTCGGTTGCGGTGAATGGTGGAAAACTAAATAAGAAGGGCTTAGGCAAGGTACCTAAGCCCTTACTAAGTAGTTTAGTGCTAATGACGGCAAGCCCTAAACTATGTTTGTACTTTTTAGCTGCGTCGCTAAAAATTAGGGGAGAGTAACATAAGTTTGTAGTTTTGTCAAGTTTTTTGGGCTGTATTGTTGATGTTCTATGATTTTGTCACCCGTTAACTGTTCTGAGAAGGGGTGTCCCTTGCCAGGTCGGAGTAATATAATACATGCGATGAAAATGCTTATAGATGGTGCAAAACGGCTGGGGCTCTCCCTTACACGAGGGCAGGTGGAGTGCTTCCAGGTTTACTATGAAGAGCTTATCAGATGGAACCGGAGGGTGAACCTTACTGCTATCGTGGACTACGAGGGAGTGCAGATAAAACACTTCCTCGATTCCCTCACTGTCACCCTCGCTTTGACCAATGTACCATCCCGTACCCTGGATATCGGCACCGGTGCCGGGCTCCCCGGGGTCCCACTGAAGATCCTTTACCCCGCTATCGGACTGACCCTTGTTGACTCCGTCCATAAGAAGGTCGCCTTTCTCCACCATCTCATTGACCGGCTCGGGCTGGAGGGGGTGGAGATTTTGGCCGAGCGCTCGGAGTATCTGGCTCAGGATGAGAGCTATCGTCAGCGGTTCGACCTGGTGCTTTCCCGGGGGGTGGCCAAGCTTGCCACACTTGCTGAGCTGGCTCTGCCCTTCTGTTCCCTTGGCGGCGCGTTTATCGCTATGAAGAAGGGGGAGGTCGATGAGGAAGTCGCGGAAGCGCAACGGGCTATAGATGCCCTCGGCGGACGGCTGAGGCAGGTTAAGTGGATTAGGTTGGAGGAGCTTACCGGGAGGGAGATGACGGGGTCGGGAGATTCTGAAAAATTCGAAAAAGGGGAAAGGGCACTGGTTATCATCGATAAGCTTACCACTACCCCCGATCGTTACCCCAGGCGTCCCGGTATACCCCAGAAGCGACCGTTGTTCGTATGAGACCGCTAAAAAGAGGTGCCCCGATATGATCGTGGCCGGGAGTCTGCTGGTGTGCTGAATTGTCGGTCTCGCTTATAAATACCTCCTGGGGTGGCTTGGTGGTAGAGGGAGTCCAGAGGGATTTCCCTCTGGCGGGGGTCTGGGGGTGTCCCCCAGCTACACTTATTCCCCCCTCTCCTTGAGGAGAGGGGGCCAGGGGGTGAGGTGAAAGATAGTAATACCCTCTCACCCTCAATACAGAG
>JAVLBD010000145.1:0-3739 GCA_031581405.1 Dehalococcoidia bacterium | reverse complement strand
CTGCACCTCTTTTTCAGCGGTCTCGCCTAGTTTGTATCATTTGTAATTCGGGGCAAGCGCTTCCTGAATCGACTCGAGTCTGAACCCTGGTCAGAAAGTTCCCGTATACAATCTTAAATCTAGATGAGACACCCTCTAAGAGCAAGAAATCTTGCGCCTTTCATCAGTGAAGTTAATCCCTACCCCTTCCGCTAATCTAAAATCAACCTCGCCCGCTTGAAACGGGCCATCGCTGCCCTTAGAACTACCAAGGTTATCACAATCAGCACGGATGCGATGATTAAAACGAGTTCTGTTGAGCCAACAGCTTCTATTATCTCCTTGATGCGATCGATCATTTCCGGTTGTATCTGAACAACCACCAGCAGAACCATCCCCAGCACCATGATAGGCACCATGGTGCCAGCCATCAAGGCCTGCTGAGCCCCCTGTACTGTGGCAGATCGCAGGGAAATGAGGACACCAAGGCCTGCTATGAGAAGTGCCATTATCAGGCTGAAGAATACGTCGGCTATTGCGACGGCTGGCGTGAAGAAAATCACGTGGCCATCCCAGTGAGCAATATTTACAGTCACCAAGCTCAGTACGAGTACTAACAGGGTCATTACCCAGGCATAACCGACTGACGTGGCTACCTTACCGAACAGGATGGCCCGATCGGACAGACGGCTGGCCAGCAGCGTCTCCAGCGTGTGCCGTTCTCGCTCACCCGCAAAGGACTCAGGGATGGTTATCCCCACCAGGAGCATCGGGATTATTACAGAGACCAAGATTACACCTACCGGGTCTTTCACCCAGTCGGGCCCCATTGACCAGGGAAAAAAGATGGAGATCATAATTATTGGGATTAGCATGGTCAATAAAGCCCTCGATCGGCTGCCCCGCTGTCGAAGCAGCCCCTTCCTTTCCTTCCATACCACGGTCAAAATATCTGCAATCATTTGTCTTCCTGCATTAATGTCAAGAATACTTCTTCCAGGCTGGCTTTGTCCTTGCGTACCTCTTCTATCTGAACACCTGCTCCCACCATCAGGCTCACCAACGGAGCAGTATCAGTTTCTTCCCTCAGGTGAATGAACAAGTGGTCGTTCTGTACCTCAGCCACGGCCACTTCTGGTCTGGACTGCAACAGATCTAATACGTTATTATCAAAGCCACGCCCAATCACTTCGACTCGCGCGCTGCCCACCCGAGCACGTAATTCGTCTGGATCGCCAACTGTAAGGACGCTTCCCTGGCGAATTACTGCCACCTGGTTGCATAATCTCTCGGCCTCCGCCATATTGTGAGTGGTCAGGAATACAGTCACCCCTTCACGAGCGGCCAGGGAGGACAAATCGTCGCGCAGAGCTGCTGCGGACACGACATCGAGCCCTGCCGTCGGCTCGTCCAAGAAAACCAGTGGCGGACGGTGAATCAGAGCCCGGGCCATGGCCAGCTTCTGCTTCATACCACGGCTCCATTTCCCGACAAGCTCCCCCCGTCGTTCCCAAACACCCATTGCTGTAAGTAATTCCTTGATCCGGGCCTGCCGTTCGACAGCGGGTATATGCCAGATGCGCCCGTAGAATTCCAGATTGTCCTCAGCGCTCAGTTGCTCGTAAAGGCCGGAATGTTCGAGCAGTGCTCCAGTACGGGCCCGTACCTCATCCGCCTGTGTCCGTATATCGAAGCCCAACACCTCTGCCCGTCCATCTGTAGGTTCCAGCAGGCCAAGCAGCAGGCTGATAGTGGTGGTTTTCCCTGAGCCATTGGGTCCGAGGAATCCGAAAATGATTCCTGCTGGTACCTCCAGAGATAGTTGGTCAACGGCTCTTACCGGGCCAAAATCGCGTGTGAGGTTCTCTATGCGAATGGCTGTATCTTTCATAAAAGTTAGCCTATTATAGCATTGCATCTGTGTTAATGTCTGCCTGCGGGTGCGTTCCTCTGTAGAAACGGCTAAGGGCTTAATCTATGATGCTTCCTCCGGTTCATAACGCCGCTCATACAGCAGTTTATGTCAGGGAAGCATTTGTGAGAGCGTGTTCATAAAAGTAGCTATCAGGTTTAGAAAGGAGATTTTAAATTCCTCGCATTTTTTGCAATAGCACGTATTTTAGTCAAGGGATGCGGAATTGGTAAGTTTTATGGAGATTGAACCTCTACGTTTGCTTCCTACTATAAGAGAATGTTGAAATAGTCTCGATCAACCCCCTATATCCCCCAGTCTTGGGGGAGTTTTTTATCCGGGGCACACCCACAGACCCCTGAGAGGAAGTATCCTGCACCTCTGTTTCAGCAGTCTCCATAAATAGAATGAGATTTCAACCGGGAACATCCCGGATGAGACAAAGGTTACATACAATCATTAGCCCTATACTATAAGATAATAACGTTAGAGTAAGGAGAGATATCTACAAACGAAAGGAGTAATCGATATGAAAGAAAAAATACAAATAGCGATTGACCGTGTGAGGCCGGCTTTACAGGCCGATGGTGGTGATGTGGAATTGGTTGAGGTGAAGGACGGCGTAGTATCGGTGAGGCTTACCGGTGCCTGCGGTGGTTGCCCTATGGCAACAATGACCTTAAAGAATGGCATAGAGCGAGTAATCAGGGAGGAAGTGCCTGAGGTTAAAGAAGTAGTCGCAGTCTAATCCGATGACTCACCGCTGTAATAATAGAGACTGATGAAATACTCTCAAGCAACCCCCTACATCCCCCAATCTTGGGGGACTTTTGAAGCTGGGGGACACCCCCAGACCCCCGGCAGGAAGTATCCTGCACCTCTTTTATAGCAGTCTCCCTTCATAGCTTGTCGTTTTGAGAGCGCAGGGCGACGGACGAGGCTCTCACGGTGCTCACCACGTAATGACTCAAGGTTTTTAACCTCTGCCCGTAATGACTAGAACGAAGATTTCGCCGAGCAATATGAGTTCCACATTTACCGATTGTAAGGGATATGTTAGAATTATCATCGCAGGTGAAAATAAAATGCCTATCTATGAATATCGATGCAACAAGTGTCAGCGCCGCGTTAATGTATACATGCGGAACGTGGCGTCAAAGCCTCAGTGTCCGCAATGCGGTAGCGAAGAACTAGCCCGTCTGTTCTCCACGTTTGCCGTCCGCGGTACATACAAGGATATCTATGAGGACATCCTGTCGGACGGCCAGCTCACCAATGGATTGATGCGCAATGACCCCAAAGCGCTGGCGGATTGGAATAAACGGATGAGCAGGGGCATGGAAGATAATACAGTTGCCCCAGAATACGACGAGTATCTACAGAAGATGGAGCATGGGGAGTGGCCTCAAATACCTGGCGTTAACGCACCAGAGAGTAGGCCACCTGATGAAGGGGCGGATTGAGGTGATCGAGTATGCCCATCTATGAGTTTCGCTGTCACGGTTGTCAAAGAAGGTCAAGCCTCTTTATAAGGAGCATGGCCGACCCGTTATCTCCGCAGTGCCCTCATTGCGGTAGCAAAGAAATGGAGCGCCAGATCTCCCGATTCGCCCAGCACAAATCGGCTCAGGGATGGTATGAGCAAGCAGGTCCACCCCAGGCAATGGGTGGGCCGGACTACTATAAAGACCCGCGTAATATCGGGCGCTGGACGGAGCATAGACTTAAGCAACTTGGAATGGATATGAACAGCGAGGAGTACTCCAACACCTTTTCCGGGGTACGCGAAATGATCGATGCGGCCAGGGAAGGCGAGATGCCGGAACCTCTCAAGGACCTATAATAGAT
>JAVLBD010000144.1:0-3765 GCA_031581405.1 Dehalococcoidia bacterium | reverse complement strand
GCACATCGCCTGTATTCGCAGTTGTTCCCCTGGGGGTTGGGCTCGGTGTCGGTGTTGACGATAGCGTAGGCGAAGGTGTGGTCTTGGGAGTTGATGTAGGTATCAATGTGGGCGAACAAGTTGCTGTGGGGGTAGGAGTTGGCGTTGGTGTGGATGTGAGTGTGGGCGTAGGAGTAGGTGTCGGCGTGGGGGCAGGAGTTGGCGTTCGTGTGGGTATGGGCGTTGGCGTTGGTGTGGGCGTAGGAGTCGAAGTTAGCGTTGGCGTTGGTGTAGGTGTGGGCGTGAGTGTGGGAGTTGGCGTTGGGGTTAGCGTTGGCGTTGGTGATGGTGGTGGAGGCCCTTCGAGGCTCATATCGTCAAAGTAAGCAGTGAAACTAGCATCAGAGGCTGGCTCAACTATGGCTTTTACCACCGCCGATTGAGCATTTGGTGGTGCAGAGACATCACCAGTCGTCATAAGACGGTATTGGGGATTGTTCTCAATCAGAGCGGTAATGGAGTCATGGTGTGTTATTTCACTTCCAAAGCCATCTTCACTCTCGTACCAAGAGATACGCATTTGTATTGAGGTTATATCTATGTCGTTCTTCAGAGCATAACCACAGAAAGTATAGACTCCTCCTCCCTGTATAGAGACCACCTGATAAATCCACTTTGTACCCACGCTGTCGCTAAATAAAGCGGCAGCGAAATCTCCACTACGGACTGGTGATCCAACTACGGAGAGATTTTCACCACCATTCTCTGACCAGCCTGTGGTTCCGGTCTCAAAGCCTGGATTCTTAAGGCGAAGGTTTGGAGGGCAGGTTGGTGTTGGGGTGGGCGCTACTTCAATAAAGATCCTGTCATCAAAGCAGACGCTGGCAGGCTCGCTTGGGTCAGCAAGGGTGATGGTACTGACTGCTAGCGATATCAGAACTGTCAGTGAAATAAGTATGGTTAATAGAGAGGCTTTCAAACCAGAGAGGGGATCGGAGAGAAACACTGATACATCTAACCGCTCTCAGGACGAAAAGTCAAGCTTTCTACGCAGTAACTTTAAAAATTACATTCAGCAGCCCTCCTACAACCAGCGTTGCGATAAGCATTATCCCGATTGCAAAAAACAGGCCCTTAGTGCCGAGCTCCCTGGCGAGGACCACGAAGGCAGCAATGCAGGGGAAGAACATTGTCAATACCACGGTGCCCACCACTAGTTGCGCGGCGCTCATTGACAGCGGGGCCAGCAGCCCAATAGCCACGTCCTTGCGGAAAAAACCGACCACCATAGCGACTACCGCATCCTCGGGTAACCCGAAAACCCCGCTTACCACAGGAGCGGTAAAATTGGCGATAGCATCGAAAACCCCCAGGTTGTAGAGGATGCCGATAGCAAAGATAGCTATCATAATTATGGGCAGGGCCTCTTTGAGAAAACCATAGACCCGCATCCACAGTTTCGTTAATACCGCTCGCCAGGGGGGCCGGCGATAAGGGGGAATCTCGATGAGAAGCTCGGGGCTGAACCCCTTGACCGTACGATTGAGGATAAGGCCCAGGACAAGCCATACTACAAACAGGGTACCGTAGACCATTACCACATATTGCAGCCCCTCGGCTCCAACAAGGCCGATGATCATCGCCTGGGAAGCGGCACAGGGTATGGCTATGGAGATCAGCGTGGCGGCAATAAATCTCTCCCGCTTGCTCTCCAGGATGCGAGTAGCCATGATGGCCGGCACACAACAGCCCAACCCCAACATGGTGGGAATGATAGCATAGCCGTGCAGTCCCATGCGGTGCATAAGGTTGTCAAGGAGCACCGCCAAACGCGGGAGATAGCCCACATCTTCGAGCAGTCCTAATATCAGATAAAAGGAAAAGATGTAGGGCAATACGGCGCCGAGCGGGATAAAAAGGCCAGTGGTCAGCACACCCAGAGATTGATAGAAGTCTATCTCTCCATCGAACAGCTTACCGATAAGCATATCGTGCCAAAAACCGCTCGAGCCCAGGGCCACGCTCAGCTTCATCATTAAAGGCGCCCACAGGTTTTCGAAGATTGGCTCCGTTACATATCTGATCACGCCCTCTCCGATAAATCGAATCACGAAGAAGGATGTGACGAGCACGACAGCTGCGATGGGAAGGCCAGTCAAGGGCTTGACTGAAGCATCCTGCAGGCGCTCCAGCCAGGTATGATGGTGATGGGTTATGGTTTGGACATGCTCAATAACATCGCCGACGGCGGCCCACCGTTCGTCATGGGTACGCTCGAGTAATTGAGGGGAGATAGCTTCTGGGATACGATTTATTAGTTCTTTAATCCCCTGCCCCGTTACAGCCACCGTGGGGATAACAGGTACACCTAAACGCTCCTCCAATTTGCCAACATCGATGCTAATGCCCCGATGTTGGGTGTCATCCCAGATATTTAGTGCTACGATAACGGGTATACTTTTCTCCAGGAGTTCAAAGGTGAGGTAGAGATTACGCTCTAAATTAGTGGCATCGAGGACATTTATTACCAGGTCGCCACTATGAAGCATCTGGGAAGCTATCTCCTCTGCCTTGGAGGTGGGCTCCAGGGTGTAGGTGCCGGGGACATCGATAACCTCAACCTCCTCTTCACCTAGCTTCATATTACCCTTGGTAAATCCCACAGTTGTGCCCGGATAGTTGGAGGCGATTACCTTTGTTCCTGTGATTCGGGAGAAGAAGACGCTCTTACCTACATTGGGATTGCCCATTAAGAGTATTGTCTTTAGCCCTGTAGGCAAACCTTCTTTCTCCTCCGACTGGGGAGATGAGCTCACGGATTTTCTCCGTCCACCTCAACCAATATCTTACCCGCCATACCATATCCAATAGCAAGTTGAGCCTGGCCTACCTGGAGGGTTACCGGGCCCCGCATAAACATCCCGCTTACCTTGGTAATCCGCTTGCCCGGCCTGACGCCTAATGAGTGGAGGCGACCGGCAAGACCATGGCAGCCATGCCCACGACCTCTTTGATGACCATATCCTTCCAGTATCTGTACTATGATCCCCGATTGACCAGGCCGCATCTGGCAAACCGTTATCTGCCTTTTCTCATTCACGTTAACCTTTTCAAATTGTGAGGCCTTTTGTTCACGCTTCGTATTCATTAAATTAATCCATATCCCTGTGGCACCGCTCGCAGTAGCCCTCCATAGAAACCTCAGCATTCAGGACCTTGAATCCGCTTTTACGGCTTATATGCTCCTTCATCTGCCTGGTCAACGCATACTCAAACTCGACCACCCTGCCACAGCCCAAGCAGATTAAATGGTGATGCTTCCGTTTCCTCTTAACCTCATAGTGGTGATGCTCTTCGGTAAAATGGCGCCCCTCTACCAGCCCTAGCTCCTTAAACAGGTTCAGGTTACGATAGACAGTAGCGAGACTAATACGCGGCTCCCGCTCCTTTGCCAGGCGATAGAGCTCATCTGCATCAAGATGACCTTCTGAATGACGTAATATGTCTAGAATTAACCTTCGTTGACTGGTGACCCGTTGCCCTGTTAATACTTTGATTTCTACCATGATAATTTCCCTTCCCGTTATTATTGTTAATGAGAATCACTTGCATTAATATTGTATTGTATTGCTACCAGCCTGTCAATACTTGCCTGAATCATCTTTGATCTCGTTTGGATAGATAGCTGATACACTATATCGAGACCACTTTAAAAGAGGTGCAGGATTCTTCCTGCCAGGGGCCTGGGGGTGTCCCCCAGCTTTAAAATTCCCCCAAGATTGGGGG
>JAVLBD010000143.1:0-3813 GCA_031581405.1 Dehalococcoidia bacterium | reverse complement strand
TGGCACAGGTTCAAAAAAGGGGAGGGGGCCTTCAGGTAGAGATTGCCCTAAGAGCAGCGCATCCTGGCCCTGAAGCACACATTCAGAAGCGGATCAAGGTAAATGGTGTGCCCCGCCGCGCCATCGACCTCGTCGGCCAGGTAAATGTAGTACTCTTTAGCTGTCAGGACATTGACCTTATCGGTGGTGCCCCATCACAACGCCGCCGTTACCTCGACATGACGAACTCCCAGATTAATCCTCGATACCTCCGCACGCTTCAACAATACAATAAGGTGCTCCTACAACGAAATCACCTCTTGAAATTGGTTGGAGAACGGCACGCTGATGGTAATCAGCTTGATTTTTGGGACCAGGAGTTGATTGAACACGGCTCCTATATAGTCGAGCAGCGTCATTATCTGGTAGCTGAGCTCAATGACCTGGCTCAGCCGATACATCAGCAGCTCACGGCTGAGCGGGAAAAATTGAGGGTCGCTTATCTACCAAGCACCGGCGTAAGGGATTTTAGGGATAGGCTTCGAGATGTTCGAGAAAAAGAGATAGCTCAGGGTATGAGCCTAATTGGCCCTCACCGTGATGATATGGCATTCTTCACTGGTGATGTTAATATGAATGTTTATAGCTCCCGTGGGCAGCAACGCACCATCGCCCTCTCCCTAAAGCTTGCCGAGGCTCGCTTCATGCTTTCCAATACGGGTGATGAGCCTATCTTACTTATGGACGATATGCTTTCCGAGCTAGATTCGATACGGCGCCATCAGGTACTAGAGTCCATTGCCTCTTATCAGCAGGTAGTGATTACAAACACGGATCTCGATCACTTCGCCCCCGTTTTTCTGGCCGAGGCAACGCTATTTCGGGTAAGTGGGGGAAGTATCAAGCCCCTTTAGCGGCTAGCCTGTGGCAGAATGGTTGGTTAACGTGGATTTGGCTATAACGAGATGCTATTTATAATTAACATCGCCTGAGCTTCAGCTTCAGGAGTCGCATCGTAGATAGTATAGATATCAATACAGGCAGACTCCAGAACGAATACTATCTCCATCTCATACCAATCACTATCCGGGTCATACCTCTTGGTGTAGCCGGCAATTTGACCGCTTGCAATCATATTTCCCGTCTCATCCGGCTCGAACGTCTTGGACTCTACGATTGCCCTAGCAGTTAGATAGTCGGGGTCAGTTTCGTGGTCTATTAGATCACGAGGAACATTGCCATAGTATATCTGCACAAAATTTGAGTCGTCACTATTTGTATATTCTACCAGACCCCACTTCGTACCGTCTGACTCCAAATATGCTCCAAAGGGTTCTTCATTGCTGAGGCTCCAGCCTTCCGGGACATCGCTGGCTGTAGGGTTTGATGCAGATGACCCTAGGCAAGATACAGAGCTCATCAATAAAACACCCATAAGCATGATTATGACAAATCCGTTAAGCTTCATTTCTACCTCATCCTAGATTCCGCATACTATGGTATCAGCAACATGCTTCACCGTCAATTATTAATTCCTATCGCCTTCACCGGGGCCCTGATTAGGAACAGGGATACCGTAGAGATTAAGCAAAGTATCGCTGTGACCAGGAAGGCTAGATCGTAGGACCCCTGTATGTCGCGGATGAATCCGTATAATGTTGGACCGACTGCCCCAAATAGCCCTGCAGACAAAAAGAATGCAATGCCAAAAAGCGTCGAAACACTAACCACCCCGAATAGATCTCCCAAATAGGTAGGGAATACTGCGAGGCCGATTCCGTAGCAGAATCCGATAACGAGAGAAACTAAGATTAGCTCTGTTTCATTACCTACACCAATAGCTAAAAAGCACCCCAGAGAAACACCCATAGTGCAAACATACAAGAGGGGCTTACGGGAGAGGCCGAATCTGGACATCAGCCAATCGGACGAAAAGCCTGCGAAAAGACGCCCTGCAACTGCCGCCAGCACAAGAAAGCTGAGGATGCTTACCACATTCCCCTCCGGTATGCCTAGGTCCTTTCCCCAAAAAACGATGTGTCCAATAATCCCGATTATCGCAATATTAAAGAACTGCGAGAGTATAAGGAGCCACCAGCTGGAGGTCCGGAAGGCCTCCCTTGCCGACCACTTTTGGGAGCGGGTAAGAAAGTCTGCCCTGGCCTCAAGCTCATCTGCCGCAGGTTTAACGCCATCGGGATATGTCCCCACGGACTCCGGATCTTTCCTTAGAAGTGACCCCGCAATAACTGCTACTATCGCTAGGATGAGCCCAAGCATTATATAGCTTTCGCGCCAACCAATAGCCCCAATAGTGTAATGGATTAACGGCATTAGGATTACCACCCCCAGCCCTGAGCCGGTCATCGCAATAGCTATAGCCATAGCTGCTCGACGCATAAACCAACGCCGCACCGTGGCTACCGTAGGAACAATAAAGCATAACGCGATGCCACAGGGTGCGAGGACACCGTAGAGAAGGTCGAAATGCCAGGGCTGGGTTATCTGGCTTAGCAAAGCTATCCCCAATCCCCCGATTACAGCACCGATCATCACGAGCCTCCTTATCCCGATTCGATCGACTAGCATTCCCGCTACCAATCCAAAAAATGCTATCGTGATCGTATTAAGGGTGTAGCCCACGGAGAGCATCCCTCTAGTCCAGCCAAATTCCCTCTCTAGTTCCGGAGCGAATATGGAGAAGGAAGCAATGGACGCCGAACAAACAAACATTGCCAGCCAGGCAGCTACGACAATTACCCAACCGTAAAAAAGACGGTTTTGCAGCGCTGGCATCCTTTAATTCCCCTCCACTTTCAGCATACGCCCACGATTATAGCATATGGACGTGTCTATGTAGCTTTCCCGATTGGCATCATCCATCTACTGGCGAGGAAGGCATCCCGAGTATGTCCCGCGCAGGCGCTACGATTCAAGTAATCGTTGCCAAAACGCAACTTGAGCTATTAAACATCCCTCTTCGTTGACAATTCCACTTTTTACGAGTATTCTGCTATGTGGCGCGTCATGTCATGCGCCCTTCGGTGCGCCTTTGGTTATAATTTCACGAAATTTACGGAGGATTGTCTTATGTCAAGAAAACTGACGGTGATTCCAGAGCTATGCTCCGGCTGCAGTATCTGTGAACTTGTGTGCGCAATAAAGCATTTCGGAGTGAATAACCCGAAGAAGGCGGCAATAAGAGTATTAATCACATACCCTCATCCGGTCATGAGAATGCCAATAGTGTGCAGCCAGTGTAAGGGCGCCCCCTGTGCCAAGGTCTGTCCCACCGACGCCCTGAGATGGGTAGAGGGAGTAGTACATCTTTACAAGGAGAACTGCATTTCCTGCTTTGAATGCGTGGAGGCATGCCCTTTCGGAGCAATTTATGCTCATGAGGACTGTGATATGCCCATCACGTGTGATATGTGCGGAGGCGACCCCGAGTGTGTCAGGAATTGTCCAAAGGGGGCGCTCAGGCTGATACCGGAAGCTGCGCTGGGCGAGTCCAAACGTCTCAACAATGTCTTGAGTTATACCCAGATGAAGGAAATCGAGTTCTATGAGAAGGGAGAAAAGAAGGTAATCCACTATGCGGAGATAGGGAAGGAAGAGCTATGAGTCCAAAGAGCGGATATTTCAAGAAACACCTGCATATAGACCTTACGAATGGCAGTGGTGAAGTTAGGGATCTCTCGGATGCCTTTATCGATAAGTACATCGGCGGGCGTGGTTTCGGCGCAAAGCTCGTATGGGACAACCTGAGGAAGCATGATTTCAAGATTGACCCCCTCGGCCCAGAGAATCTCATAGCCATCGCACCGGGACCAC
>JAVLBD010000142.1:0-3851 GCA_031581405.1 Dehalococcoidia bacterium | reverse complement strand
CTGGATCTTTCCCACCGTATCTTATTGCCCGGATGGTATCTACGCCGCTGCTCAGATCATTCGAATAGCCTGCGAGAGAAGGCTTGCAAAGCTGGTCGATGACCTGCCATCATACCCGATCCTTCGAGGAAGTGTTGCAGGGGCGGGGGTTATAATTGAAAAGTTGGAACAGAGATTGATGGAAATGAAGCCCGTTTCAGTGAATACGATCGATGGTTTCAGACTTTCGTTCAATGACGGGTGGCTCCTGATAAGGCCCTCCGGTACCGAGCCTAAAATAAGGTTAACTGCCGAGGCTAGAAGCGAATCCAGGGCACAGGCACTATACGATCTTGGTAGTGAGGCTATCAGGGAGTGTATAAGGAAGTAGGGGATGAAGGCGGTTATTCTAGCTGCAGGGGAAGGGAACAGGATGCATCCCCTTACCTATACCCGGCCCAAGGTGATGCTCCCGTTAGCTAATAAGCCTATAGTGGAACACTTACTGCTGGAGGCCAGGGAGGCAGGCATACAGGAATTTATTTTCGTTGTGGGTTACCATGGTGACACTGTACGTCGCTTTTTTGGTAACGGCGATCGTTGGAAGGTGAGTATAGAATATGTTACACAAAGGAAGCAGTTAGGTACTACTCATGCCTTGAGGGTGGTTGAGAGATTTATTGATGGGAAATTCCTGTTGATAAACGGTGATGTAATTGTAGGGGGGGAATACATACGTAAAATCGCTGCTAAAAACGAGATCAGCTTGAGCCTGGTAGAGGTAACAAACCCATGGGGTTTGGGCGTCGTGGAGGTGGAGGAGGGCCACGTGGTGCGTATATATGAGAAGGTAGCAAATCCACCGTCCAATCTGGCCAATGCCGGTCTATACCTTCTCACGACGGATATTTTCGCTGCCGCATCAGGGGTCAAGAAATCACCCCGCGGTGAGTACGAGTTGACGGATTCTCTGCAACTGTTGATAGACGAGCAGCATAGGGTTTCCTATGAAATAATAGACAATTGGCTAGACTTGAGTTACCCCTGGGATTTATTGGCGGGAAATGAAGCCCTAATGTCGAGGGTTATACCGCAGAACCTGGGTCTGGTCGAGGAGAATGCGGTCATAAAGGGTATGGTATCCATAGGGAAGGGCACGGTTATTAGAGCTAATTCATATATTATAGGACCAGTAGTGATCGGGGAGAACTGTGAGATAGGTCCTAACTGTTATATTCGCCCCAGCACGTCTATTGGTGATAACTGCCATATAGGCAGCTCTGTGGAGGTAAAAAACTCCATAATCATGGGGGACAGCAAGGTCCCCCACCATAACTATGTGGGGGACAGCGTTATCGGGGAGGGGTGCAATCTTGGCGCTGGCACTAAGATCGCAAACCTGAGACTTGATAAGAAAGAAATCACGGCGATGGGCATTAATACCGGCAGACATAAGCTGGGGGCGATTTTAGGGGATGGTGTTCAGACAGGGATCAATGCGTGTATCGATGTGGGCAGCCTCTTAGGAAATGGCACCTATATAGGTGCTGGTGCGCTGGCAAGCGGCGTCATAGCGCCTAACTCAAGGATATACGGATAGGGTAATAAGCATGTTTATTAGGGGTTTGTTATGAGAATTGAGTGTGCGGTAATACTGGCAGCTGGTGAGGGGCAGAGGCTCAGGCCATTTACTGTCCTTAAACCCAAGGTAATGATTCCCATAGCCAATAAACCGATACTGCAATATGTGGTCGAGGCCCTTGCGGCAAATGGTGTGCGCCATATAGCAATGGTGGTTGGCTACAAAAAGGAGCAGGTTCAAGACTATTTCGGCTCAGGGGAAAAGCTCGGTGTGGAGATCGATTATATTGTGCAGAAACAGCAATTGGGCACTGCCCATGCCCTGTTGCAAGCGAGGGATATGGTTGGGGATGGATTCTTGGTCCTTCCTGGGGATAACATCATCGAGGCTAATACGATTGCTCGGCTTATAGAGGCAAAACCCAGCATTATCCTGGTAAAAAAACAGGCGAATATATCCAAGTATGGCGTGGTGACCGTAAGGAGGAGGATGATCGAGGACATCACGGAAAAGCCCCATGAAACGGCGAGCAGGCTGGTGAACACTGGAATTTATGCCCTTAACCGGGACGTATTCGAGTTTATGGACGGGGAGACCGAACTCCCGACAGTTCTCAGGAATATGATTGGTCGAGGGATCAAGATAGCAGCTCAGGAAACGGAGGATACGTGGCTCGATGCCGTGTATCCCTGGGATATCCTGAGGTTAAACGATGTAGCATTGGGTTCCATATCGTTAGGCATTGCTGGCACTGTTGAGAAAGGCGTCACTATAAAGGGCGCGGTATGTATCGGGAGGGGGACAGTGATCAGGGCTGGATGCTATCTGGTGGGGCCGCTGATAATCGGGGAAAACTCGGAGATAGGCCCGTACACCTGTCTATTTCCTGCTACCAGCATTGGAGATTATGTGACCATATCTCCTTTCTCTAATATCAGAAACAGCGCTATAGGAAACGGCGTACGTATAGGTCCTGGTTCTACACTTGAAGACTCAATTGTCGATCGAGGATCGGTGATCGGCGGGCATTTTTCAGCCTATGGTGGCAAAGCGGTAATAGAGGTCGAAGGGGAATATCATACTGTAGATACCGGAGTGGTTGTGGGAGAGTATTGCGCTATAGGGAATAATGTGATAGCTCGATCGGGGGTTATTCTCGGCAATCTCACCAAGATTGATACATTGAATGTGCTCTCGGGCAAGATACCAGACCAAAGTCTCGTGATGTGATAATGTGTGGCATTGTAGGTTACATCGGCAATAGTAATGCTCAACCCATACTGCTCCAATCCTTAGGGAGATTGGAGTATAGGGGATATGATTCCTGTGGTATCGCTGTCCTGGGTAGTACGATTCAAGTTTACAAGGATGAGGGAAGGATACATCAGCTGGGGAAAGCCCTACCCAAAAACAATGGTAAGCTTGGTATCGGTCATACGAGATGGGCCACACATGGCAAGCCCTCTAAGACCAACGCTCACCCTCACATGGATTGTACAGGCAGGATCGCTGTGGTGCACAATGGGGTAATAGATAATTTTCAGCAACTCAGAGACAAGTTAATCAAAGAGGGTCACAAATTTTACTCCGAGACGGACACTGAGGTCATCCCGCACCTGATCGAAAGTTATTATCAGGGTGATCTGGAGCAGGCGGTTAAAAGGGCCCTCGTTGATTTGCGTGGTACCTATTCGCTTATCGTGCTGGCAGCTGACCATGAAGAGCTGGTGGTGGCGAGAAATGAGAGCCCGCTTGTAATAGGTATTGGAGATGGGGAAAACTTCGTTGCTTCTGATGTCCCCGCATTGCTGGACTATACTGATAGGGTAATGTACATGGAGGATGGGGATGTTGGTGTTGTTACTGCGGGTGAGATAAGGCTCGCAAACAATGACCTGGAGGTGAGCAGGGAAACGAACGTCATTCCCTGGACCATAGATGATGCCCAGAAGGGTGGCTATGACCACTTCATGCTCAAGGAGATCCACGAGCAGCCCAGGGTGATAAGGGATACTTTGGGTGGATATCTATCGGAGATAGAGCCGGTGATTAACTTGGGTTTGGAGAGCATTGAATTCGAGGACATCCTGCTCTTGGCTTGCGGCACCTCTTATCATGCCTGTTTGGTAGGGAGATATTTACTGGAGAGGCTAGCTCGAATACCGGTGAGAGTGGAGGTAGCTTCCGAGTTCAGCTACTCTGACGCTGTCGTGGGCGAAACGTGGGTCATTGGAATAACCCAATCCGGCGAGACTGCTGATTTGCTCGGTGCATTAAAAAAGGCGAAACA
>JAVLBD010000141.1:0-3858 GCA_031581405.1 Dehalococcoidia bacterium | reverse complement strand
ATACCTGGTCTCGAAAAAGCGCAGATTCTCATTTGCAATCCGGGTGGTGAGTATATATTCCCAGATTGGTTCTCGTGGGCTACCATGGGCAATGGTGAAATCACCATTAGTTAATGTTAAAGGAAGGCTCTCCAGGTATTCAATATCGTCAACGCTCAACTGCTTCCCCGTCCAGCGACATGCTTCGGCAGCATCCGGGTTAAAATCCGAGATATCCACCTTTCCGACTGCAGCCCAGTCATGATTGCCCGCAACACAGCGGTGAGGATAATCACGGAGCTGCGCGATGCACTCTGAGGGATCAGGGCCGTAACCTACGATGTCGCCCAGACACCATAACTCATCCACCCCACCATTTTCCTCGATGTCCCGTAGTACTGCCTTAAAGGCGGTCAGGTTGCCGTGTATATCTGCCAGGAAGGCATACCGCATCTCATCCCAAATATATCAGCTTTTCTCAGACTTGGCTAGATAAGTCTAGAGGAAGTAGGTATAATCTTGATGTGAAAGTCTCAGATTTGGGGGAGTTTGGGCTTATCGATCTCCTTGCCAAAATTGTGGGGCCAGCAGAAAGCAAGTCGGTGCTCGTCGGCATTGGTGACGATGCTGCTTGCTGGCGCGCTGAGGCTTCCACACAGCTCGCCACTACCGATTCCCTGATACAGAATGTCCATTTCACCCTGAGCACCACCTCCTGGCGGGAGCTGGGATGGAAGGCGCTTGCAGTAAGCCTCAGCGATATCGCCGCTATGGGTGGTCAGCCGCAATACGCCCTGGTTTCGCTGGGTCTGCCGGGGAATACCGACGTAGCCAGCATTGCCGAGCTCTATGAGGGGATGGCGGAGCTAGCGCGCCTTTTCGATGTATCAATCGTTGGTGGAGATTCGGTCGAAGCACCTGTGGTGATGCTCAGCCTGGTTGTAATTGGCAAAGCGCAAGAAACACAAAATGTCCTTACCCGCTCAGCAGCAGCGCCGGGGGACCGGATTGCGCTAACAGGATATCTGGGGGCATCGGCAGCAGGGATGGCCATGCTGGAAAGAGGGCCTGAACTCTTTCAGGAAGACGAAAATATAATAACGACCCTCAGGGCGGCTCACCTGAAACCGCGTCCCCGCGTTGCCGAGGGGCAAGTTTTGGCACACCATGGTGTCAAGGCTGCCATCGACCTGAGCGATGGGCTTGTCAGTGATCTTAGTAAATTATGTAAAGCAAGTGGTGTCGGTGCCCGGCTATTTATCAACCAGATTCCTCTTCACCCCATGGTGCGAGACAACTTCGCGGACCATTCTATTAACCTCGCTTTATCAGGGGGCGAGGATTATGAACTTCTTTTTACCGCCCCAGGCGAGGTTATAAATAAGATAGGTACCGAGATCGCTTGCCCAGTAACGGTAATCGGCGAGGTCATCGCAAAGCCAAAGAGGGTTAAGATTATTGATGAACATGGTAACGAGATAAAGCTTGAAAAAGAAGGCTGGGAGCACTTCTCAAAGGAAAAGGGCTCGGAGTAACGGGTCTATAAAGGCAGATCTGATGAACCTTCGCAGTGAGAGCCCGGAAGAGACTCAAAGGCTGGGTAATAGGCTGGGAAGGCTCGCCCAGCCAGGCGATCTGTTCATGCTCGTTGGTGGATTGGGAGCAGGCAAGACCTGCCTCACCCAGGGCATCGCATGGGGGCTCGATATCGACGGCTATGCCACCAGCCCCACATTTGTAGTGATCAATCAGTATCGGGGGAGACTCCCCCTGTATCATATAGATCTCTATCGTCTTGACAGTATAGAGGAGGTCGTCGATCTCGGGTTGGACGATTATCTCTACGGAAATGGTGTTTGCGTTGTGGAATGGGCAGATAAGGCGATGAACGTCCTTCCCCCAGAGCATCTGTTGGTAGAGATAAATTACTTGTCAGACACCGTTCGCAATCTCGTCTTAAATCCCAGCGGAAAGCGCTACACAGCAATGCTTTCACAGTTTAAACAAGGACAGGAAACTGCTAAAAAGCAAATGTAGCACACGAGATATTACGACCAAACCACAACCCAAAACAAATACGTGAAAAGTGCAATAATGGAACTGTCTATAGATACCGCAACGGAGAACGCCAGCATTGCCCTATCCAGCGCCGGCAGGGTAGAGGCGGAACTTAGCTGGCCTGCAGGGCAGAATCACACGGTGGAGCTAATCCCCACTATTATTAACCTGCTCCAACAAGCCAATAGAGAGCTTGGTGCAGAGGCAAACAGCATAGGTGAACGGAAAATTGAGGCTATCATCGTATCCAAGGGACCGGGAAGTTTTAACGGCCTGCGTGTCGGGTTCGCTACGGCGAAGGGTTTTGCATTCAGTATGGACATACCACTGGTGAGCATCGGAACGCTGGAGACGGAGGCCTTCCCTCATGCTCAGACTGGCCTCCCCATATGCCCGGTACAGGACGCGGGGCGCGGTGAGATCGCAACTGCTCTGTATCAGGTAGAGAACGGCGAGTGGCACCAGCTCATCGAGGAGCATATCACTACCATAGAGGAGCTGTGCGAAGGCATTAGCTCGAAAACTGTCTTCTGCGGACGTTTTTCGGAGAGGTCATATGATTTCGCCCGTCGTATCGAGGAGCTGATGGAGGAGAAGGCTGTAATCCTGGACAACACATTCTGCCGCGCAGGATTCCTGGCCGAGCTGGGGTACAGGAGACTGGAACGGGGTGAACGCGACGATGTCGCTACTGTTCAGCCACTGTACCTGCGCAGCCCTTCCATCACCAAACCGAAGAGGGGGAAGAGATGAGCATTTGGAAAGACATAGCATTACAGAATCCCAAAGACGTCCCTATGTGTTTTGCCTGCGGACGCGATAATACCATCGGGCTCAAGCTCGACTTCCATCAAGAGGGGGAAAGCGTTAAAGCGGAATTCGTCCCGGGGGAGCCATATCAAGGATGGCCCGGAGTCGTTCACGGCGGCCTGATATGCACGATGCTTGATGAAGTTATGGGATATTCTGCTGGTTTCAAGGGCCTTTACGCTGTTACGGTCAAGATGGAGGTGCACTATAGAAAACCCGCCATGATCGGCCAACGGCTCCTTCTCAGCGCTATGGTAAAGTCTGTAAACGGGCGTACTGTCAAGTGCGATGGCGAGATACGGCTTGAAGACGACACGCTCATCGCAGAGGCGTGCTCTGAATTGCGCATAATCAGGACTGACTAGGATATTTCCTCTATACAGTAACTCAGCCCCGAACCAAGCAGAGATTATTAATCAAATGGAAGCAAAGAAAATCGCATGAAGGAATGGAATGGGCCTTCACTGCGTGACTTAGACCTTGATAACTACACCATGTGCTTTGCCTGTGGTCGGGATAATCCTATCGGCTTAAAGCTAAAACTACAAAGGGATGGTGAGGGGGTGAGGACAGAGTTCACGCCCGAAGAACAGCATCAGGGCTGGCCCGGCGTAGTACACGGCGGGATAATCACCGCCATTCTCGATGAAGCGATGTCCTATGTACCCATATTCCAGGGGTTAAACTGCGTTACGGCGAAAATGGAGATCAGGCTTCATAATGCGGCTCGTGTAGGACAGAAGCTCTTAGTCAGTTCCCGTATAACAAGGAAAACGAGAAAGCTTATTGAGGCCAGGGCTGAAATGGTTTTAGAGGACAGCACACCAATAGCGGAAGGAAAGTCAATAATGTATATTGTGGAGGAAGCCCAATAGGCGGGCTACAACCATAACTATGTTTTATACAATTTATATCTCCAATTGCGATAACCAAGTTACGCTTATTAATCAAAGAAGAATCAAGGGGATCTCAGATGGCCTTTAAAAGACCGCTAATCATTCGTCCGCCGAG
>JAVLBD010000140.1:0-3886 GCA_031581405.1 Dehalococcoidia bacterium | reverse complement strand
TAACTACTATGGGATAGAAGCGGAGAGCGTGAGCAGTCGCATTGGAATCGTCATATTTTCCCTGGTATTCTACGTAATCTATACTATTTGGTATGGCTTTGGCCTCATGTACATAGTCGAGGGACTGGGTCTTAAAATCAGGCAGATGTTCCCCTTCCGATTCGTGGCCAGGGTGAAGCTAACATAGATATATGATTTAACTAATTATTTACATCAAGAAAACCACGCCACAGAAGCAACTCCCCATCCAAAAGTAAAGGCAAGTGTCGGTTGGGCCAGTCGAATTGTCGTAGCCCCATCTAACAAATCGCCTACAAAGTTCGAGTTGCTTGCATTGGAGTACTCCCCACAGAAATCGGGTCAGATATAATGCAATCAACAACCAGTACATTATGAGAACTGATTTAAAAGCAGATGAAGATGATCTGTATTTCTAGCTTGTGATACCTTGATCAGAAGTTAGAGGGTCGTTGTTTTATATCTATACAGGACTCTAAACGCACTTGTGACACACTAATCTAGTGAGAAAAAAGAGGGGATTTGCGGCCTAACTATTCCTCTCGCAGAACGCACCCCGGATTGAGTATGCAGTTGGGATCGAATACTTTTTTAATACCTCGCATGAGGTCAATCTTTGTCTCGTCGAGGAATAAGTCGAGGTCCTCGGGCCTGACCTTGCCCAGCCCGTGCTCTGCGGTCATCGTTCCTCCCAATTGCAGGGCTTTCTCGTAGATCGCTCGCTTGACTTCTCTAAGCTTGCTTCCATCGCCCTCGACAAGGTCCATCAGCAGTGCCGGATGAAGATTACCGTCCCCCGCATGACCTAGCATCGGAATGGTGGTGCCGAAACGTTGCGCGATGGTGTCTATGGCATCCATAAGATCCGCTATTCTGGCAGGTGGTACGGCTATATCCAGTGGGTCCGCAATGAAGCGCTTCATGGCGAGGTAGGCATTGCTTCTGATCTTGAGGATATTGTCCTGCTCCTTCTTACTCTCACCTACCACGGGCTCAAGACCGCCACATTCCTGGCAGATCTCGGAGAATCTTGCGCATGCTGAGAGCATCTCCTCTTCACTGCTTCCTTCGATTATTATCATCAAGAATGCACTGCCAGCCTTGGAGGGCCAGGACATGCCCAAGCTCTCAGCAGAGCCTTCGGCTGTTCCACGATCCATGTACTCTATTGCCAGTGGAATGACCCCGCTCTTAAATATTCGCGGAACCGCGCGGATCGCCTCATGGCGATCATGAAAAGGCACAAGCATTGTGGCAGATGCAGCGGGGCGTGGGAACAACCGCAGGATCGCTTGTGTGATGACGCCTAGCGTCCCCTCGCTCCCTATCAACAGATGCATAAGACTATATCCGGTATTGTCCTTTATAAGCTTTCCCCCCATATTAATCACTTCACCCGTAGGCATCACGACTTCGAGTCCCCTTACATAGTTTCTCATAACACCATATTTTACAGCGCGTGCTCCACCAGCGTTGCACGCTACAAGCCCACCTACCTGCGCGCTTTCGGCGCCGGGGTGTGGTGAAAAGAACAGGCCCTCTTCCTCGGATTTGTTCTGCAGTTCACCAAGGGTAACTCCAGCCCCTACGTCTGCCATTAGATTATCTGTATCGATATGAACCTCTTTCAGTCTCTCGAGTGACAATATGATGCCATCCCGGGTCGGGATAGCGCCCCCACAAAGTCCCGTCCCGCCACCTCTAGGAAACACAGGAATTCTCTCACTATTGGCCATCTTGAGGATTTTGCTGACTTCCTGGGCATCGGCAGGCTTCACCAGGACCACATTCGTAGCTGGCTGGGGCTTGATCCCCGGCGCCGTCTCGTCAGTCAGATAGTCTATGATTTTCTCTTCTTCACTCGTAGCCCAAGTGTTTCCTACTACTTCTCTAAGTTTATCCACTATCATCGTTGGGTCCTTAAGAAGTCTGCTTTTCACCCATCACTCGTTTTTCTCTATACTTGCTGGGCATAATTTTACCTCAATCAACCTTCCACCCTTTCCAATACCTCTTTAGTTCTACGTAGCCAGTAGTCCATACATATCTATAAGACTGCTGTAATAGTCTCAAGCAACCCCCTAATCCCCCAATCTTGGGGGGACTTTAAAGGCGACACCACCAGACCCCCGGCAGGAGATATCCTGCACCTCTTTTCCAGCAGTCTCTGGAGATAAATGTTCGCAAGGATATACGCAGAGCGAACATTTACGGCATTCCAGCTCTGCCACGAATTATAGCAAATAACTTCCGAGATTGCTGAAATAGTCTTCATCAACCCCCTATATCCCCCATTCTTGGGGGATATTTTAAAGCTGGGGGGCACCCCCAGACCCCGGCAGAGGGAATTCCCTCTGGACTCCCTTTACCATATCGGCCTCGGGGAACCTCTTGTTCAACAATCTCCTGGGATTCTCAAATATCTAAGAGAAAAAGTGAATGTTGCAACAACAAGTGGAAAGAATGGTCTATAATAGTATGTTATTAGTGCAGTTTTTTAGGAAGTAATGAATCTTCTTTACGCACCTGAAAAGGCTATAGTACGAGGGTAACTTCGCAATGAAAGGTAGTGAGTGATGGCAGGAAAAAAAAGATTTGGAATTCTAACAGGGGGTGGGGATTGCCCCGGGCTTAATGCTGCGATCCGAGCAACTACGAAAGCTGCACTCAAGATGGATTATGAGGTTATCGGCTTTCATGACGGTTGGGAAGGTTTGCTTTTCAACAGAAGTGAGGTATTAGATAGTATAAAAACGTCAGGCATTATTGATAGAGGGGGTACAATTCTGGGGGCTTCGAGAACCAGCCCGCTTAGAATAGAAGATGGGCCCAAACGCATACTTGATGCATTTAAAGAATTCGAATTACGTGCAATTGTAGTGCTGGGAGGCGAAGGCACCTTAAGCGTAGCTAATCGAATGTATGAAATGGGCCTTCCCCTCATAGGAATACCAAAGACTATTGATAATGATGTATGGGGGACAGATTTTTCTATCGGCTTTCAAACCGCTGTTCAAATTGCCACAGATGCTTTAGATAGGCTTCGTTCCACTGCTGCAAGCCATCACCGGGTAATGATCCTCGAAGTCATGGGTCGCCATACAGGTTGGATCGCTACATATTCCGGTTTGGCTAATGGAGCAGATGCCATCTTAATACCTGAGATAACAATGGACAAGAAATACATAGACGAACTCTGTCAAATGCTGAAATCAAGAAAACAAAGAGGAATAAACTTTAGCATTGTAGTGGTAGCAGAGGGAGTAGAACTGGCAGGAGAGAGTATACGCGGACCAAGTCTTCAAACAGATAAACATGAAGACCCTGATAGACTGGGGGGAGTAGGGCGAGTGCTGGGTGAACTTATTGAGAGGAAGACAGGGCTGCATGTTAGGGTTTCCTCATTGGACTATATCCAAAGAGGTGGGACACCGGTAGCTTATGATCGGAACTTGGCTACCGCTTTTGGGATTAAGGCTGTCGAACTTATCTCAGAGAATAAATTTGGGGAGATGACCTCTCTCAAGGGAAACAGGATTACCAGTATCCCTTTGAAAAAGGTGGCAGACAGAACAAAGACTGTAAATATGAAGGTATATAAGATAGCAGAAACATTCTTTGGTTAGGAGGCGGAAAATGAAGGAAAAGATGTTATAGATGCCCGGGCCGGCTGGGACAGCAGTTGGTCGAAATGTCTGGCAGCGATCAGACCCTCTAAGCATCAGTAAGAAATTGCATCAGTTGATCTACGGGGATTGAATATTATCCTTATTGAACCCCCGAATCCCCCAGTCTTGGGGCACTTTTATCGCTGGGGGACACCCCCAGACGCCCAGCAGGAAGTATCCTGCACCTCTTTTTCAGCGGT
>JAVLBD010000013.1:0-17856 GCA_031581405.1 Dehalococcoidia bacterium | reverse complement strand
GGACACCCCCAAAACCCCGGCAGGACGTATCCTGCACCTCTTTCTTAGCAGTCTCTGATAGAAAAACGCGCCATTGCGATATAAGTCATATACCAAACACTATCTACGCCGTATAATTTGATGTAGGATAAAATTATAAGGGGGAGAGATAGAAATAAAGTGGATAAAGATAAAGTAGAGCTAAGAAAACAAGAGATCAAAGATACCTTACTTTGCCCTTATTGTGGGGAGAAGTTGAAGCGATGGGTAATACCTCAAAACATATTTACAGCATGGCCCAATGAATATATGTATGTCTGTTTTAACGATAACTGCCAGTATTTCATTGGCGGATGGGACGCAATGGCTGATTTAGGAAGAAAATGCTCATACCGTTTAATGTATGATCCCCTTACAAATAGCTGCAGCCCCCTCCCTGTGACGAACACTAACATGTTGAGGGACGATATCATGGAAGACGAGTGATTCGTTATGCATAAAACTGGTCGTCTATTGTAGATGATCATCCTATGGAGACTGTTGAAATAGTATCCATGAACCCCCTAGTCCCCCAATCTTGGGGGATTTTTTATAGCTGGTGGATGCTCCTATACCCCCCGGCCCCAATTGTAGGCTGAAACGCCAGCCGACCTGTCGGTCTCGGGGCACCCCTCCTTCATCAGTCTCACAAAGTAAGCCTAAGGTTACCGCAAAGTCTATTCCTTCCATTCCTTATAACTTCCGATAACTCCTATAGGTAAAATTAGTACCAAACATCCATTAACGATATCCCGCAAACTATGCTATTGACAAACTGGCGTTTTTATGGTATATAAAATAATATAATATTAGTTAAGTAATGTATAGTTAGTTGTATTTTGTTATATATAATATAAGTTATGTGAGGTTGACCTGCTGACCAAATATCGATTCATGTAAGGGGGTAATGAGCAAATGTGGATATTAAAAGGATGCTTTCACTGCGGAGGTGATACCTTTATTGACCGTGATGAGTACGGCTGGTTCAAGGGATGTCTTCGATGTGGCTACCAAGTCAATTGGGACAGCCCAACTAAGCCTAGGGAAGAAATGAAGGAAAAGGTAAAAGAGCCAGCGCTGGCTGTACAGGGTAATTACTAGTACACAAGGAGAGAAAATTTCAAGGCAGCTAATAGGGGCTACCCGATAATGGGTGGCCCCTAAGTTTTGGTCCATACCATTGACAGTCCGATATCCCTGGAGTACGCTCAGCACCATAACGGGCAGGAGGTATATAATCACCGTACATCCTAGCATTATAGATTCAAGTGATAAAGGAGGAGACATGGGAGATATTCTAACATTCCGCAGGATGATTACACCTATTATCATAAAAATTGTATTCTGGATAGGCCTTACTGTTATTTTAGTGCTCGGGATTGTGGCAATTGTTGACGGGGTCAGCAACGATTCGGATATAGGAGAGGTGATAGCGGGTGGTGCACTGATTTTGATTTTAGGTCCTATCATTTGGAGGGTGCTCTGTGAGATTTTACTTCTGACCTTCCGCATAATCGAAAACCTTGCTGATATCAGGAATATTATCAAAGGAAAAAGAGGGGAAGATAAAGTATCTGTAGAACCGAATTAAATAGGGATATCATTCTCCACAGTATTCTCCAACCCTTCTTCCGTATTTAAGTTTCAAGTCCGAGAGGTAATGATAGTGCGAAGAGGGATATTAAGATTTGTTATCATCTTATTTGCCTTAATAATGGTATTAGCATTGGTTTTATCCTTGTTGTCGCCTCTGTTTTAAGGGTATACTGAAATACTCTCAATCAACCCCCTAAATCCCCCAATCTTGTGATATTTCTAAATCTGGGGGGCACCCCCAGACCCTCGGCAGGAAGTATCCTGCACCTCTTTATCAGCGGTCTCAAAATTGACACGAAGGGTTAAAGCTAGCTATAATCCCTCATGACAGCATTACGGAAAGGACAGGTAGCATGAGCAAAGTTGATATAAAGATACTGGGTTTATCGGCAACACCGGTAAAGGACGGCAATTGCGACACATTTGTTCAAGAAAGCCTCAAAGGGGCAAAGGAGCTGGAGAGTGATATCGGTAAAGTGCAGATCGAGTTCATTACTCTGGCCAATAAAGAGATCGCTATGTGCCAGAACTGTCAGTGGTGCATAGAAAACAAGGCGCCCTGTAAGATAAAGGACGATGCCCAGGATATATTCGATAAAATTGTCGAAGCCGATGGCATTATCTTCGGCGCACCGACATGGGGGCTTACCGTATCGCCCCCGCTCACCATCCTGTGGTCCAGGGTTAGATACTATGCCATCTTCACCCAGCTTATGAAAAATAAGGTCACCGGCTATCTGACCGTTGGCTTCTTCGGACTGGGCTTCGATGCGTGCCTGGACCAGATGGAGAACCTGGTCAAGAGAATGATGATACCAGTAGCCCGGGGCTGGGGTGTTACCAGCACGGTCTTCTCCGGGGACAGGCCGCGATATCTCAAGAATGGGGTTCTCGATGATAAACGGGGAATGCTCATGGCGAGGCAGGTGGGCATACGGGTGGTGGAGGTGACCAGGATGATCAAATACGCTACCGAGCAGGGTATAGTACTGCCCGATGAATATAAGACCACTGTCTTCGGCGGGCACTGGGAGCGAGGGAAAGATAAGGTATATACCGACGGCGTGTGGAGGGACAAGGAAAGTGGGGGGTAGACCTCACCGCACGGTAAGCGCCGTAGAATCCATCGCAGCGATCATGCCGGGCGATATGGTGTTTATCGAGGGAACATGCGGTGAACCACGTACCCTGGTCGATGCCCTGGTCGAGGATAAAGATAGGCTAAAGGGCACTCACCTGCTGGACAGCAGGGTTATCGCCGGCTCCCCCTATGCCAGCCTTACCGATTTCTTCCACATCATCACAATGCATGTGAGCCCCGACCTGAGAAAAGGGGTCGCGGAAGGCACAATCGATTTCCTGCCGGTAAGCCTGACGCAGACGCCGTCCCTGTTTACCACAACCGTACCCCTCGATGTTGCCCTGGTGCATGTTTCGCCGCCGGATGAACAGGGATACTGCAGCTTTGGGGCCGTTCCCGGATTCAACCGCGATGCGGCCTTAGCTTCCCATACCACGATCGCCCAGGTGAACGATCAGATGCCCTATACCTATGGCGACAGCCTCATCCATGTGAGCGACCTCGACTACATAGTAGAGGTATCCCGCCCCGTCCAGCCCTGGCCCGAACCCACGATAGGTGCGGAAGAAGAGGCTGTGGCGCGTGTAGTGAGCGAGCGTATCGCTGATGGTGACACGCTGTGCATCGGTGTTGGTGCCATCCCGGAAGCCCTGTTAAGAATGTTGACCGACCATCGCCATCTCGGCATACACACCGGCATGATAAGCGATAGCACCGTGGACCTTATGGAGAGCGGTGTGGTCACCAATGAGCGCAAGGCTGTCGACATGGGCAAAACGGTGAGCGGAGCGGCGGCCGGCACGGAAAAGTTATTCCGTTTTATCCACAAAAATCCGCAGGTAGAGATGTACCCCTATACCTATACCCACGATGCAAATATTATTCGCCAGTTCGATAATTTCATCACCATCGTATCCGCAATAGAGATTGACCTCGGTGGACAGGTGAATGCGGAAACCATAAGGGGCATGCAAATTAGCGCCGTTGGTGGACAGGCCGAGTGGCTGCGGGGAGCGGCTGCAGCTCCCGGCGGGAGGTCGATAATTGCCTTTACATCGGCGATACAGGGGAAGTCATCCCGCCATTCCCGCATCATCCCCCGGCTTCAGGAGGGCACGATTACCAGCGTTCCCCGTTATGATGTTGGCTCTGTAGCTACCGAGTACGGCATCGCCGAGCTCAAGGGTAAGACCCTCGCACAGCGTGCCCACGCCCTGATCGCTATAGCTCACCCGGATTTTCGGGACGAACTGGAAAAGGCAAGACGAAAGATAGACTAAGTCTCTCCAGACCTTTCTACCGCCGCCAGCGAGGTCACGGCTGCGATACACGCCACTATCCCACCGGTTACGTATGCCCAGTGCAGGCCATTGAGAAACTCCTCTAGCTCCTTGCCTGTGAGTGGGCCTATCCAACCCGAGGCCGCCACCGGAGCCAGATTGTAAAGCACCACACCGGCAAGAGCCAGCCCCAGCACCATTCCTACATTGCGCATAGCGGCCAGTATTCCCGATGCAATGCCCAGGTGAAAAACCGGTACACTGCCCATCATGGCACTGTTATTTGGACTTTGGAACATCCCAGCTCCTATACCGCAGATGACAAGCCGCCAGATTACATCTGTGCTGCTGGAGCTGGCATCCAGGCCACTCATCAGGAAAATCCCGACAGCGCAGGTACCCATCCCGAAAGCGGTTAGTCCCCGGCTCCCGATGCGGTCGGATAGCACGCCGGCCAAAGGCGCAATGAACAGGGTGGCAATGGGCGATGCGGCCATTACCAGCCCCACTTTTAGGATGTCGTAATGCAACACGAAGGCCAGGTAGAAAGGTGTGAGAAAGATTATCGAATAGATCGCCACGAAGTTAAGAAGGGCGCTCAGGCTAGCGAAACGGAACACACGGCTTTTAAACAGCGCCAGGTTGAGCATCGGCTGCTCTATCCTGCGTTCCAACCAGATAAAGGCCGCACCGGAGATGAGCACAACTATTATCAGGCTAATAGAGGCAGGAGACAGCCATCCCCATGCCTGACCTCTATTGGCAAACAGAAGCAGGCTGAGTAAGAAGACAAACGCGGTCAGTACCCCGTACCAATCGAGACGTTGCCCGGGCTTGGTGACCCCCTGAGGTATGACCCGGTAGCACCACAACAGGGCGGCTATGCCGATGGGGACATTGATGATGAAAACATAGTGCCAACTGAGATACTCGGCGACAGCGCCGCCAATAGTCGGCCCCAGCCCCAGGGCGGCGGCAATACTAATAGCGTAGATGCCCATGGCCTTTCCCCGCTCGGTTGGCGGGAAGGCGGAGGTAATAATAGCAAATCCCACAGCCATAATCATGCCCGCCGAAAGTCCCTGCAGCGCCCTGAACGCTATGAGCATCCAGATGCTCTGCGATAGACCGCACAGCAGAGAGGTGAGGGTGAAGCCAGCCAGTCCGTAGAGGAAAATCTTCCTGTAGCCGAATATATCCCCCAGCCGGCCATAGAACAGGATGAAGCAGCTAATAGTCAGCAGGTAAACCGTCGGCACCCACTGGACTATCGAGATATCGGTCTGGAAGTACTGGGTAATGGCGGGGAGAACGGTATTGACTATGCTGCCATCCAGGGGCGCCATGAAACTGCCCAGCATTACGGCAGCCAGGATCAGCCACTTGGTTTCCAGCCCCTTTTTTACTCCCGATACGCCGTTAACAGCCATATGTATCGTTTACTACCCCTGCTCCTTGAAAGAATGAGCAGGGATGCTGCACGCCTCCCTGCTCACTGTAGCACAGACATCCGTTTCTGAATGTCTATTTCTTCTTTGTCGTCTTCTTTGCGTCTTTATCGCGCCAGGCCTGGTCGCTGTAACGCTCGTCTCTGGAGGAATACATGCCCTTGCGTCCCTTGTCCTTCAGCTCCCGCATCAGGTTAAACTCGCCCGGCTCAAACTTCAGATTGCTCATCAGCGTGTGAGAGATGCTGGCCAGATCGTAACCAGCGGAAAGCCCCATTATATCCATCGCCATCTGGAACTCTTTCTTGCCCATCACGATACCATCAAGGGGACGGCTGGCTATTGTCTCGGCTATCTGAGCAACTTCTTTCTCCAGTTTTTCCAGGGACACCACCCTGTTAACCAGGCCAAATTCATGCGCTTCCTTGGCAGTAAGCGGTTTCCCCAGAAGCATCATCTCCTTTACCCTGCGCCACCCGATCATGAGCACGTACAGTGGAATCGGGCCTTCTATGCCTAAATACGTATATCCGGGATGTGTGAACAGCGCATCCTTGCTGGCGATAGCCATGTCACAAGCGCACATCATCTCGAAATGGCCGCCGTAGCAATAGCCGTGAACCTGTGCAATGGTCACCTTGTCACAGGTGAGTATTTTTTGCAGGATACCCCTACGCCCCCACCACTCATCCACTCCCCAATACCTCCTCCTCTGCGGAGGACGCTTCTCCTCAGTGAAGCCACGCCGCGCACGAACCGCATCGATATCATATCCCGACCCAAAGGCACGCCCCGCTCCCTTCATGACCACTACCGCCACATCATTATCCCTGTCGGCCTCGTATAGCCTGTCGATTACCTCCTCCAGGTCGTCCATCGGCACCAGAGCATTCAGCTTCTCCGGTCGATTAAATGTAAGCGTGGCGATCCGCTTCTCCCTGTCAACCTCGTAGATACAGTAACTCAATCCTTCCTCCTTACCATCATTTATAACTCATATTACTAGAGACTGCTGAATATGGGTGAAACCCCCAGACTCCCGGCAGGAAGTATCCTGCACTTCTGTTTCAGCGGTCTTTACTAAAATGGCCTTTATCAACCCCCGCACCACCATCCCGAATATACCGACCTGTCGGCCTTGGGGTACCTCTAAATAATGATCTTTATGAAGGCCAGAATAGCCTTTGTGCTGCTTTTTTCAGCTCGGCACGAAAGTCGGGGTGTGCTACATTGATTAATTCCTCTGCCTTCTGCCTCATGCTCCTGCCGCGCAAACGCGCTACCCCGTATTCCGTAACTATCATGTCGGTACAGTTCTTATGCAGGGTGACGGTTGTCCCCTCCGGCAACGACGGCATAATACGGGATATCGTTCCGTTTTCCGCGGTTGAAGGCAGCACTGTGATAGCACGCCCTCCTTTTGACAGGAGCGCCCCAAGTTGAAACGGCACCTGTCCCCCCGCCCCACTTAATAATCGCATCCCCAAACTCTCCGCTGTCGGTTGACCTAAAAGGTCGATGGCCAATGCCTGATTTATCGTTACCATGTTGTCGATCGAAGCTATAACCCGTATATCTTCCAGCCAGTCGACGTCTACCAACTCAAAGAGTGGGTTCATATGAACCCACTGCATTTCTTCTCTGGTGTCCCCACCCACAGAAGTTACCACGACTTTTCCCGGGCGAAGCGTTTTATATTTCCCCGTAATAACACCTTCCCGGACCAGCCTGATTACCCCCGGAACTGTGGCCTCCGAGTGATACCCGATATCCTTCTTGTCATCGAGTATACCCAGAGAAATCAGCGGTTCCGTCGCTCTGCCGACACCAATCTGCAGGGTATCACCATCCTTGATCAACCCGGATATGTGCCTGGCAATTTCCTTCTGGATCTTATCTGGCTCCTTTTTAGCCTTTTTCCCCAGCAGGCTCCCTCCGCCGGGAGCCTCCCCTGAAGAGACATGTTCCACAAAATAATCTATCTCCGAAACATGGATAAAATTATCACCAAAGGTTCTGATAAGACGCGGGTTCACCTCTGCAATTACCTTCTTGGCCTCTTTCACCTGGGTTTTTTTATTCCACAGCGATTGGCCAAAGCTGCAGAAGCCCTGCTCATCGGGGGACGAAATCTCGGTGATGAGGACGTCAAGCCCTTGCTTGAAAAATTCTAGATCAAACGGGAAGAGGGAGCCGAAGGCGATATCGCATCGGTGCTCTTCGACCATCTGCTGGTTCACTCCCAGAGGAAAGGAGACGGTGATAGCGAAGGAGTCCTCCCAGCCGGGGTCATACCATCCGAAATCATACCCGGGGGTGGGCACATAAACCTGAACACCCTTCAACTCTCCTATCCGAGCCGCGATCGCCAGACCTACGGCATGGGCCTCCCTGCCAGTGGTAAAGCCAATGCGGTTTCCAGACTTTACCAGTTGGGCAGCCTCCTCGGCAGGCACCATCTTCCTGTTATATTCCTCCCGCCAATCCTTCATCTATAAACCTTCTTCCTTTTTTATAAGAGACTGCTGAAATAGCTTCAATCAACCCCCCAATCCCCCAATCTTGGGGGACTTCTAAAATCTGGGGTACACCCCCAGACCCCCCGCAGGAAGTATCCTGCACGTCTTTTTCAGTGGTCTCTTAAGGTAGCTACACTCACTTATCCTGTTAGCTATCGGCTTTGCTAAACTTTTCCGGGGATGCAGGATAACTGGTTCACCAGCAATTATAGCATTCCTAGAGGAGACGAGCAATAAAGGGGATTTCCCCTCTATCATCGTGGGCGGGAGTATGAAGGTGGTCCGTAGTGTCGATAGGCCAGTCGGCCTTTGGACAATCCGATCAAGCCGGATGGTGACAGCAGAACTCCGCCAGCGGGAGACACCCTCATACCCCCACCAAAAGAAATTCCCCAATGGATAGTGAAACAAGTTCAGCATGACGACAGCGGACACCCTACCATTATAGTGGGGGTCGGGATACCCCTTTTTCAGCAATCTCCTTGATATTATGTCATCATGAGATGTACCTGAAATTCCGTTCCAACAGGTTCGAAAAGAGTTTGCAAAAGAAGGAGCCACTATGGTATATTTAATCGTCAGATTGACCAATTTATAAGGAGGCAATAAGTGGGCGATAATCTAAAGGGTAAAAATGCTGTCGTAACCGGTGCTGCCGGCGGTATCGGGCGGGAGATATGCCTGGCCCTAGCCAGGGAAGGGGCCAATATCGTGGTAAACGATATCGGTGCGGGTAGGGACGGCAGCGGTACCGAAGCGACGCCTGTAGACAAGGTTGTCGACGAGGTTAAGAAACTGGGCCGCGATGCAATAGCCATCTACGATTCAGTTGTCGACTTCGATGCTGCGCAAAAGATAATACAGAGCTGCGTTGACAAATTTGGACGTATCGACATACTGGTAAATTCTCACGGAAACCTGCGGGACCGCATGATATGGAACATGACCGAGGATGAGTGGGACTCCGTAATGCTGGTCCATCTAAAAGGTACCTTTAATACCTGCCGCCATGCCTGCGTGTTGATGCGGGAGCAAAGATATGGTCGTATTATCAACGTTACATCAGACGCATGGCGCGGCACGATGGGACATGTCAACTACGGCGCGGTTAAGGGTGGTATAGTCAGTCTCACCCGCTCCATCGCACGTGAGATGGGGCGCTATGGGGTAACCGCCAATTCCTTCGCCCCGATCGCCGCCACAAGGATGACGCTGAACGATGAGGTGGTAAAGGGCACATGGAAAAGGGTTGAGGCCGGGGTTATGACCAAAGAGCAGGCTGAGCAGGTACTGAATATGCCCGGGCCTGAGCATATACCTCCGATCATCGTCTACCTTGCCACCGATCAGGCTGCAAATATAAATGGACAGGTATTTCATGCAGAAGCTGGCAGAGTGGGTATATACAGCGAGCCGATAGAGGTAAGAGCTATCTACAAATCGGAGGGGATATTTACCACAGAAGAGCTAATCAATTCGGTACCCAAGACCCTGCTGCAGGGCTACATCAACCCTGCTCCGCCACAACCGGAGAAGGACAAAAAAGCCACCTAGTTTAGCCATTAAAGACACGGTACAACAAACGGACAGCATGAAAACCGGTATAGTATCATACGGTGCATACATTCCCCTATACCGCCTGAAGCGGGACGAAATTGCCCGCGCATGGAGCCGCGGTTCTATGGGAGGCGAAAGGGCTGTAGCCAACTATGACGAAGATAGTGTGACTATGGCTGTGGAAGCCGTAATCGACTGCCTTAAAGATAGCGATCGACAGGGCATAGATGGTCTCTATTTTGCCTCGACGACACCACCCTATCGCGAGAAGCAATCGGCAAGCATGATCGCCCTCGCCGCTGACCTGCGCCGCCAGATCTTCACCGCGGACTTCACCGACTCCCTGAGATCAGGGACGATGGCGCTGCGGGCAGCGCTGGATGCGGTTAATAGCGGATCGGGAAAACGGGTCATGGTCGTCGCTGCTGACGGCCGTATGGGTCAGCCACAATCGGACTATGAGCAGAACTTTGGCGATGGCTCCGCTGCCCTGCTTATTGGTGATGAGAACATAGTCTGCGAGATCGAGGGCAGCTACTGCCACACCGATGACATTCTGGATACATGGAGAACGGAGAGCGATACCTTTACAAAAAACTGGGAGGACAGGTTTATCCTCAGCGAAGGATACGCTCGTAATACCAGAGAAGCCATATCCGGCATCATGGGGAAATATAACCTGACGCCGTCAGATATTACCAAAGCAGTCTTTTATGCCCCCGACGCGAGGAGACACTCCGAAACGGCGAGAGCCCTGGGTTTTGACCCCAAGACCCAGGTTCAGGACCCGATGTTTGCCACGGTGGGCAATACCGGCGCTGCTTTTGCCTTAATGATGCTCGTCGCTGCATTAGAGGAGGCCAAGGCGGGAGATAGAATCCTGTTTGCTAACTATGGCGATGGCGGTGACGCCTATATTCTGCAGGTAACTGAGGAAATCGAGAGGATTCGGGACAGGCGCGGGATTAAACGTCACCTGGCCTCCAAGCTTAACCTTTCGACCTATGAGAAGTATCTTCGCTTCCGCCGCCTTATTCCTCTCGAGTCACAGGCCCGGGAGCAGGCTAACGCCTTTCCCCCGGTGGCATGGCGGGAACGGGAGCAGCTAATCAGCCTCCATGGCTCCCGGTGCACATGCTGTGGCCGGACCTTTCACCCCATGCAGCGGGTATGCATCTATTGCGGAGCCAAGGATGAGTATGAGGGTGTCAGGCTCTCCGACAGACAGGGTATCCTGTATACCTATACCGTGGATAATCTGGCACTCAGCAGTGACCCACCGACAGTCGTGAGTAAGGTACATCTTGAGGACCCGCTTGCAGGGGGAGAGAACGGGAAAGTAGGGGTATACTGCCAGATGACTGACCGTGACCTGGATAAAGTCAAATTAGACATGCCAGTAGAGATGACTTTCCGTAAAATGCACGATTCAGGGGGGATGCATACGTACTACTGGAAATGCCGGCCGCCACGAGAACCATAAAGGCATAAATCGAATGGAGACGATCAAAGACAAAGTTGCCATCGTAGGCATGGGATGCAGCCAGTTCGGCGAGAACTGGGATAAGAGCGCCGATGATATGATTATCGACGCTGTCTACGAAGCCTATGATGATGCCGGCCTGGGACGCGAGGACATCCAGGCAGTCTGGGTAGGAACAGCTTTCTCCGGTATCGGAGGAATCTGTGTCTCAGGTCCGCTTAAACTCGACCGCATTCCCATAACCCGGGTAGAGAACTTCTGCGCCACCGGGATGGAGACTATAAGAAATGCAACGTATGCCATAGCCGCCGGTGTCTATGATGTCGTGCTGTGCATAGGGTTTGAGAAGCTAAAGGATTCTGGGCTTGCCGGGCTACCCGCTGGCTATACCCATCCTGTTCTGGGAGTCAATGTTACCGCGCCGGGAAGGTGGGCAATGGCCGCCACGCGGTATTTCCAGACATATGGTATCGACCCGCAGGAAGGCAAGAAAACCCTGGCTCGAATCTCAGTGAAGAGTCATTATAACGGTGCACGCCACCCAAAGGCGCATCTTCGTAAAGAGGTAACCATAGAGCAGGTGCTGAGCGCCCCTCTCATAGCCTGGCCACTGGGACTATTTGATTGTTGTGGCAACACCGACGGCGCTGCCGCTGCCATCCTCACCCGAGCGGACATGGCCAAGAGCTTCCGAGATGACTATGTACTGATTAAGGGAATAGGGCTTGCTATTGGCCCCGGCCTGGGGAAAGAGGATGCCAGTTATGACTACATTCACCTACCGGAAACAGAGGCCGCAGCGAAACAGGCCTACGAGCAGGCAGGGATCACCAACCCGCGTAAGGAGCTGGACATCCTGGAACTGCACGACTGCTTTACTATTAGTGAACTGCTGACCCTTGAAGCAATCGGTATCTGCCCGAAAGGGAAGGCTAAGGAGGATATCGATGCCGGCACCTTTACCCTAACCGGCGAACTGCCGGTTAATGCCGATGGTGGTTTGAAGTCCTTCGGCCACCCCATCGGTGCCAGCGGGTTAAGGGAGTGCTACGAAGTTTATAAGCAGATTCAGGGCAAAGCAGAGCTGGCAGAACGCCAGCTAAAGGATGTAAAGCTGGGGCTATCCCATAATCAGGGCGGACACCCGGGAAGCCTGCTTCCTATTATCACCATCCTGGGACAGGCGGGGTAAGTAACCCATGCCGAAAAGAGCACTGGATTCCATAAAGGTACTGGAGCTTTGCCATGATGTAGCCGGATCCTATAGCACCAAGCTTCTGGCTGACCTGGGCGCCGAGGTTATAAAGGTCGAAAGGCCGGGACACGGCGATGCTGCCAGGAATTCACCCCCCTTCTTTCACGATATACCCGACCCCGATAAGAGCGGTCTCTTCCTTTATCTTAATACCAATAAGCTGGGGATTACCTTAAATGTAGCAACAGCAAGCGGTAAAGACATCTTTCAGGAACTGGTGAAGCAGTCTGACGTCCTGGTAGAGGATAATCCGCCTCAGTGGATGACCGAACAGGGGCTGGATTACCACAGCCTTCAAGAGATTAACCCCCGTCTGGTAATGGCCTCAATAACCCCTTTTGGTCGGACCGGCCCCTACCGAGACTACAAGGCCTATCCCCTCACTATATTCCATTGCGGTGGGGAGGGCTATTTGACACCGGGTGGAGTGGAGAACATTGGCCGCCCACCACTCAAGGTCGGGGGATTCCTTACGGAATACGACAGCGGGCTGAGCGCCGCCACTGCAATCCTTGCCGCCCTTTACTGGAGAAGGAAATCCGGGATAGGGCAGCGGATAGATATCTCAAAACAGGAAGCACTGATGGCCCTCAACCGGCTGGATATGGTCAGGTCTGCTAACGAGGGAGAGGTCATCACCCGGGCCGAGCAGGGGGTTCCCTACGGAGGAGTCCTGCCATGCAAGGACGGTTACACCGTATTCATAACCTGGGAATCGGTTCAATGGGACAGGCTGGTAAAGTTCATGGGAGATCCTGAGTGGGCTAAAGATGAGAAGTTTAATGATTACGCCGGCCGATACAAACACGGCGAGCTGATAAACGCACTGCTCACAGAATGGCTGGTTAATCACACTAAAGAGGACCTGTATCATCAGGGACAGGCCGCGGGAGTCCCCTTTGCTATGGTTTATTCATCAAAGGATCTGGTTGATTCCGAACATCTTACTGCAAGAGAGTTCTTTACAGAGATCGACCACCCCAAGATAGGTAAGGTCAAGTATCCATCGGCACCTTATAAATTCTCCGAGACGCCATGGCAGGTGACACGGCCAGCCCCACTTCTGGGCGAGCACAACGAGGAGATATTCACGCGGCGGCTGGGGCATAGCCGTGAGGAGCTGGCCAAGCTCGGAGCAGCGGGGGTGATTTAATAGAGAGTTTATGTCAACAACCTCAAACTCCTCCAACGCAAGTGAATAAAATGGAGACGCATGCATATGGATAGCCTCAGTGGAGTACGAATACTCGATATAACGCGCTATGCTGCCGGACCGCAGATAACACTGCTGTTGGCCTTCATGGGTGCTGAGGTTATCAAAGTGGAGAGCATGGCTAATATAGACCATTTCAGGAGAGAAGAATCCGCGGTGGTCTTTGGCTCGGCAAGGGCATCCGCCGATTGCTTTAACAGCCTGAATGCCAATAAGCTGAGCATAACCCTCGACCTGAGCACCACCGAAGGGGTTGAGCTGGCAAAGAGACTGGTCCACATCAGCGACGTGGTGGTGGACAACTTCAGGGCCGGCATCATGGACAAGCTTGGCCTGGGCTATGATGTCCTCAAGGAAATCAAGAGAGATATAATAATGCTCTCTGCGTCAAGCCACGGCTCCACAGGCCCGGAAAAAGAGTATATCGCCTATGCCGTGACCATGGGAGCGCTCAGCGGGCTATCGGAGATAACCGGCTATACAGGAGGCCCACCGGTAATCATGAGGAGCAGTGCGGACCTGAGGCCAGGTACAACTGCCGCCTTTGCCATCCTGGCCGCGCTTAACTATCGCGAAGAGACGGGTGAAGGTCAATTCATCGATTTCTCCGCGCGGGAGGCACTCAGTTGCGGCATCGGAGAGATGATCATGGACTATACGATGAACGGCAGGGTTCGTACACGCAACGGGAATCGGGACGATATTATGGCTCCGCATAATTGTTACCGCTGCAAGGGTGAGGATAAGTGGATAAGCATAGGCATCTCGCATGACGATGAATGGGCTGCCCTGTGCCAGGCCATGGGGAATCCCGCGTGGGCTGCTGAGGAAAGGTTCAGCGACCAGTACTCCCGGTGGCAGCACCAGGAGGAGCTGGATAAGCTCATCGAAGCGTGGACTATTACTCACACCCACTATGAGGTGATGACTATACTGCAGACAGCAGGAGTAGCCGCAGCCCCCTCCTTCAGCAATGAAGAGCTATTCAATGACCCCCACTGCCGGGAGCGGGAATGCTTTACTACAGTGCAACACCCTGAAGAAGGGGAGCTTTATGTTCTTACTCCACCGTGGAAATTCTCCGCCACGCCGGCACGGGTTACCAGTCCGGCACCACTACTCGGCGAACACACTGAATATGTATTTACAGAACTGCTGGGTATACCAGAAGAGGAAATCTCCAGGCTGGTAGCAGAGAAGGTCCTTTATTAGGATAGTGGTGAAAAAGAGGGGGCCTGATTGTATCGGGGCCAGGGGTCTGGCGGATTATCTGGTTGATTGAGGCTGTTTCACTGGTATCATTCGGCCAATAGTTGTTATTCACTCGTATTTTTCGTTAAAATGAGACATATTCTGCGCGATGAGAGGATGAGTGTATGAAATACAAGCACGTGATTCTTAAGTTAGATGGAAAGGTTGCCACGATTACCCTTAACCGCCCGGATAAGCTTAACGCTATAAACGATGAGGTCTTGAGGGACTTAAGAAAGGCACTGGACAAGATTAAGCGGGATTTCGAATCGAAGGTGGTGGTAATCAAGGGGGCAGGAAAATCATTCTGCGCCGGACAGGACCTCGGCGGTGAGGGCACAGACCAGGTGATGCCGCCCGATCCGCGCGAGAAGGCCTATCTCTACGATATGTTCGCTATGTCTCTGCAGAACCAGAGCGTATGGCAGTATATCTTCGAATTCCCCAAGATTACGGTCGCCCAGGTGCATGGCTACTGTCTGGGGATGGGTCTCGACCTGGCGATGGCCTGCCGCGCTGCCATCTGCACCGAGGACGCAGTGTTCGGCGACCCCTCTGTTCGCATGGGTATCGCCTCGCCTAACCCCTTGTGGACATTCCGCATCGGATTAAAGAAAACTAAGGAGCTCCTCCTCACCGGGAAGTATATCGACGGCAGGGAGGCGGAGCGGATCGGGCTGGTTATGAAGGCGGTGCCCGCCGATCAGCTGGAGGAGACGATGGCAACCGAGGTGGAGGTCTTCGCCCAATCGGCCGGTATCGGTGGCTGGGACCAGATGACAGACTTCTGGTGCTATAGCATGGCAGTCCTAGACCTGGCCGGGTTGGCGGCAGGACGCAGGCTAGCCAGCAACGCACACGTGCTGAGCGCGATACAGCGTCCCGGGCGGCACCTGACCGACCGCGGCGGCTTCGATTTCTACGGGATAAAAAAAGAAAAAGGGCTTAAGGCTGCACTAGAGGAGCGCGATGCTCCATTCGAAAAATATTTCCCGCAGCCCAGACCTAAGAAGGGATAAGATGTAGTGAGTACGATTATATACGAAAAGAAAGACGGAATCGGTTATGTAACGCTCAACCGGCCCGAGGATCTCAATGCTATGAACGATTCGATGCTGGCAGAGATCGACGATCTCCTGCCCCAGCTGGAGATGGACCTCGAGGCCAAGGTGATAGTGTTCAGGGGCGCCGGCAAGGATTTCTGCGTCGGCCAGGACCTCAGCGGTGTGGACACCCTGGAGGTACTCTCTGAGCCAGGCGAGCATCTTACTATCAAGAAGCGGATGGAGGCTGAGCGACGCCGTAACCGCCGCTGGGAGACCATTTTCAATCTGGCCAAACCTACCATCGCCCAGGTGCACGGTCACTGCCTGGGCACCGGTTGCTACCTGGCGATGGTTTGCGACTTAACCATCGCCGCCGAGGATGCGCTCTTCGGTGATCCCCTGTTGCGAATGGGTCTGCTGCCGCATATGCCGCTGTGGCCTTACCTTATCGGCATCAAAAAGACCAGGGAGATGCTGTTCACGGGATGCTACATGAATGGCATCGAGGCGGAGCGGACGGGGCTGATAAATAAAGCAGTGACCCGCGACGAGCTTGAGAATGAGGTCGAGAAGATGGCCAGGGGCATAGCGCTTCTCCCGTGCGACGCCACAGCCCCCGTTAAGGACGCCGTCAACTCGGTGATGGAGGCCAGGGGTCTCGGCACAAGCTGGCGATTCACCAACAATATGCAGTTGGTAATGCAGCAGCGACAGATGATGCCCGAGGAGTTCGATTTCTTCAAGACGAGAAGTAAAGAGGGACTTAAGGCAGCGGTGGAACAGCGAGACCGGCCGTTTAATAAGTTCTGCGAGGAGAGATAATATGCCGACCGGATTTGGATGGGATTTTAAAACGCAATATATGAAATGCTACTGGGAGGCCAATGACTACCGCGATTGGGATTTCAAGCTGGTCATCTACGAGAAAGTAAGCGATCGTATCGCCAGGATAACCCTCAATCGACCGGAGAAGCGCAATGCCTTCAACGACCGCCTGTTTGAGGATCTCTCGGCGGCGATGCACAAGGCCAATGATGACCCCGAGGTAAGGGTGGTGATCATACGCGGAGCGGGCGGCGGCTTCGGCGCCGGCCACGACCTCAGCTCTCCCGAGGGTGAGGAAACGCCGCCGGTTCATCCCAGTATCAATCCCACGCTGCAGGACTATTATGGCTTTGAAAGAAGGCGCTGCGCGAAATATGAGGATGTCGCGGACTATCCCAAGATCACCATCGCCCAGGTACACGGCAAGTGCATCGGCGCCAGTCAGATATTCGCCGCCATGTGCGACATAATAATATGCACCGAGGATGCCCAGTTCGGCATCCGTGGCTTCGGCAGCCAGCTCCACGGCCTCACCGAGTGGCCCATCTGGCCGCTGTGGTCCAACAAGGCCTATGCCGGTCATGCAGTCACCGAGATATCGGGCACAGAGGCGGCCGAGCTTGGATTCGCCAATAAAGCCGTATCGATCGAGAAGCTGGAAGACGAGACGCTCAGGTGGGCTGAGACGCTGAGCCAGCTGCCCAGCGAGGCGGTAGCAGTCACCAAGGAATGGATGAACGGAATGCTGGACATCATGGGCATGGGCGGAATCTCGCGTGCACACTTCCACGCCCATCTGGCGTTGCAGTACGTGCGCTTCCGCCCCGATGAGGTCAACCTGTACAAAGCGAAAAAGGAGAAGGGTCTTAAGGGCTTCCTGGAGGACAGAAGTAAGACCGCTTCACCTAAAGCCGAAAAATGAGGAGTTGACTATGGCAGACTGTCAGGAAGACTATAAACGAAAGCTGATATCGGCAGAGGAGGCCGCCCTGAAAGTAAAATCGGGCGACAGCGTGGCCTTCACCGCTGGCCGCGAGGCGCACGCGGTAGGTCTGGCGATAGCAGCCCGATTAGGGGATTTAACCGATGTGAAGGTGCTGGCACCCTCGCCGGGATACGACTTTGGTTGGTACGACCCTGGATGGGATGCATCCTTCGCTATCACCATATCGTGGCCTACCGCCACCGCACAGGACATGCTCGACGAGCGCAGGTGCGATATCAACCTGCCACTGATCATCCCCTTCGGCGCCGATAACGTACCCCCCGACATGCTGCTGACCG
>JAVLBD010000139.1:0-3886 GCA_031581405.1 Dehalococcoidia bacterium | reverse complement strand
CGGTGTAACTAAAGCCTCGATCAATACCGCTGCCGTCAAGACTCCTGAACTTATAGAGGAGGCTGCCAAGAAATTTGGAAAAGGGAAGCTCGTTGTTGCTATAGATGGGAAGAAGAATCCTCTTGGTAGCGACCTTCCTCGACTGGAGGTGGTGATTAAGAGTGGTAGGGAAGGAACAGGGCTCGACATTGTGGAATGGGCGAAGAGGGTGGAACAACTGGGTGCAGGTGAGATCTTGCTCACCAGTAAAGATGCCGATGGTACCAAAGAGGGATATGACCTCGAGATGACTAAAGCTGTTGCCGAAGCGGTGAATATTCCCGTTACCGCATCGGGCGGCGCGGGTACACTAGAGCACCTGTACGAGGCAGTAACCATAGGGAAGGCAGCAGCAGTCTTGGCTGCTTCGGTCTTCCACTTTGGAGAGATATCGATACCACAAGCGAAGCAGTACCTTAAAGAAAAAGGGATTCCAGTTGAAATCTAGGTAAGGCTATGGGGAAGCTGAAGTCACGACTGGCTAAAAAATGTACTACCGCTGATTCCTGGTACCCTCAAATAGAGAGACTATATGTCCGGCAGAGCATCACCTAGAGCCGTGATTACGATTATTGGGGCCGGAGTAGTAGGGCTGGCCGTGGCTGCTCAGTTAGCAGGCAGAGGCAGGGAAATCTATCTTCTGGAGAGGAACGAAACCTTTGGGAAGGAAACGAGTAGCAGGAATAGCGAGACCATCCACGCAGGAATTTATTACCCTGAAAGCTCGTTGAAAGCAGAGACATGTGTTGCCGGCAATACACTGATTTACGACCTTTGCCAGAGATATAGCATAGGCCATAGAAAGACAGGGAAACTCATAGTAGCAACAGCTGATGAGGGGATCGGGAAATTGGAGGCATTGCTTGACCAGGGAAGAAGGAATGGAGCTAAGGACCTGGCAATGCTTTCCAGGAAAGAGACTAAGGAGCTGGAGCCGAATGTCGAAGCTGTTGCAGCAATTTTCTCACCTTCCAGCGGGACTGTCGACTCACACGCTTTGATGCGATGTTTCCTGAGCAAGGCACAGGAGGAAGGGGCCAGAATAGCCTACAAATCAAATGTTATTGGTATAAATAGGCTGTCTGACGGATACGAGGTGACTGTCGATGATGGGTCTGGCTCTTTCTCTTTCAGAACCGAAGTGTTAATAAATTGTGCCGGCTTGAACTCCGATAAGGTAGCTCAACTCGCGGGAATAGATATTGAAAGAGCAGGGTATAAATTGTTCTATTGCAAAGGGGAATACTTCAGTGTGGGCAACCGTAAAAATAAGCTAATTAGAAGGCTTGTATATCCCGTTCCTCAGCCCAGTACCGGGGGAATGGGAATCCACGCCACCCTGGATGTTGAGGGGAGAATGCGGCTAGGTCCCAATGCGCGATATATAGACGAAATCGATTACAAGGTCGATGAGGCGCAAAAAGAATTTTTTTATCGCTCAGTAAAAGACTTTCTCCCGTTTATTGAGGATGATGACCTGGAGCCGGAAATGGCTGGTGTTAGACCGAAGCTTCAAGGTCCTGAAGATGGTTTTCGGGATTTTGTGATCAGACATGAGCAGGAAAAGGGCCTGCCAGGATTTATAAACTTGATCGGTATCGAGTCGCCAGGTTTAACCAGCGCCCCGGCAATAGCAAGATATGTTGATACCATGGTGAGTGAAATGCTGTAAATAGGAAAAATTGATGCTAAGGGGGTCTGGACATATTTGAACCAACTAAATAGGTACTAAGGAAACAGCGACGAAAAAAATATGGAGTAAAGGAGAACTGGAGAATGAATCTTAGACGACCAAACGCGAGCGATGCCACCAGAACAAACAATCGTTCCAAAGATGTGGTACCGATGAGCGGGCTCTGCGTGCGCTGTATTGACGGCTGCACCGGTAACTGCGAGGTGTTCAAGGCAACCTTCCGTGGCAGGGAATTAATCTATCCTGGACCCTATGGTGAAATCACGGCTGGGGGAGACAAGGACTATCCGGTTGACTACTCGCATCTCAATATCCAGGGATATGCCCTGGGGGCTGCAGGACTACCCGGTGGGGTTATCGGCGGCCCCGATACTGCTACTTTCCCTGCAGTGGACACGGAGACCGAATACGGATGGGATAAGAAGGTTAAGATGAAAACCCCCATCTTTACCGGTGCTTTGGGTTCCACTGAGATAGCCCTTAAGAACTGGGAACATTTCGCGATTGGCGCTGCCATAAGCGGAGTAACACTGGTCTGTGGCGAGAACGTATGTGGTATCGACCCCAAGCTTGAGCTTGATTCAAATGGCAAAATTACTTTGGCACCGGATATGGATCGTCGAATCGATATCTACCGACGTTACCATCAGGGTTACGGCGAGATCCTGGTCCAGATGAACGTAGAAGATACGAGATTGGGTGTTGCTGAATACGTTAACAAGAAGCATGGATTGGAAACTATCGAACTAAAATGGGGACAGGGTGCGAAATGTATAGGAGGGGAGATCAAGGTCAATACTCTGGAACGTGCTCTAGAGCTTCAGAAACGCGGATACATCGTTACCCCTGATCCTTCAAGCCCACTTATTCAAAAGTCATTTAAAGAGGGTGCTTTCAAAGAATTTGAACGTCACAGCCGACTTGGGTTTATTGATGAGAAAGGTTTCTATGATGAAGTTGAGCGTTTACGAAATCTGGGATTCAAACGTATCACCCTGAAAACTGGAGCCTATGGTCTGCGTGAGCTGGCTATGGCCATCAAATGGGGCTCTAAAGCAAAGATCGACCTACTCACGATCGATGGTGCTCCCGGTGGAACCGGTATGAGCCCCTGGCGAATGATGGAAGAGTGGGGTATGCCAAGTCTCTACCTGCATGCCGCTGCTTACGAGTTTTGCAAAAAGCTGGCTGATAATGGTGAGCGGACCCCTGATATGGCATTTGCCGGTGCCTTCAGCAGCGAAGATGGAGTATTCAAGGCACTTGCTCTTGGCGCACCGTTCTGCAAGGCGGTTTGCATGGGGCGGGCTTTGATGATCCCGGGCATGGTTGGAAAGAACATCCAGGAGTGGATTAAGGATGGCAAGGTGCCGAACACAGTTGGCCAATTTGGCTCAACACCTGAGGAGATCTTCGTGTGCTACGAGGAAGTTAAGGATATCGTGGGTGCTGATGAGATGAAGAACATTCCTTTAGGTGCGGTGGGAATCTACAGCTACAGCCAGAAGATAAGGATAGGGTTGCAGCAGTTGATGGCAGGTGCAAGGTGCTTCAGCTTACCAGCAATTACACGGCGGGAGCTTATGTCCCTGACCGAGGAATGCGCCAGGGTTACTGGAATACCCTATCTCATGGATGCCTACAGGGAAGAGGCAATGGCTATTCTCGAAGGCTAGCCTGGGTTTGTATCGATTGAGCAGGCCCCGATATCTCGGGGCCTGCTCATAATAGGACATCATGGTGTTTGCCCTGTCATCGCTCTGTTACTATATATTGATCAGGCTTCCTAACTACATAGTGCCGCATCCAATTACTTGGTGTCGATACGTCTTGACTAGCCTTCCTAACTGCAATGATGCATGCTCTCAATGAACAACAGTAGAGGAGAGAGTCTGTCACAGGTACAGGACTATGCAAAGCGGTGCGGCTGCGTTTAGCGGAATCAGGTGATATTATCGAGAGGGATAGAAATGGAAGAGAAGATTGGTTACCACGAAAAATCGAGCAAGGGCGAGACTTCCGAAGTGAACAATGAGGGAAAAGAACACAACGCGAAGCGTGTTTACCTTGCGGGGCCGGATGTATTCTTTCCTAACGCTATCGAAATCGGTAATGCAAAGAAACGCATCTGCGCTCAGTATGGCTTCGAGGGAG
>JAVLBD010000138.1:0-3914 GCA_031581405.1 Dehalococcoidia bacterium | reverse complement strand
AAAGGACGTATGCGTGGCCCCGGTATATACTGTAGATGAGGTCTTCGATGATCCTCAGGTGGCCCACCGCAAGATGCTGGTGGAGATCGATCACCCCACGCTGGGAAAGGTCAAGCAGGTGGGTATCGGTATTAAGTTTTCGGATACGCCCGGAGCCGTAAAGAGTATAGCCCCCAGGCCCGGTCAGCATACCGATGATATTATGCTGAGCCTGGGCTATACCAAGGAAAGCATTGCCGAATTGCGACAGTCAGGTGCCGTTGCCTAAGTGCGGCTGTTTTTTAACACCAAGGCCACTGCGCCTAATGCTTCGGCCTCCGCTCCCAATCGGGCCAGCTCGATACGGGCTGCTCCGGCCGGTAACTCATAGGCACGCTCCTTGACCACTTTTGTAGCTGGTTCAAGGAGCATTTGGCCCATTCTGGCTAAGCCACCACCGATAAGTATGAGCTGTGGGTTGAAAATGTTGATCAGGTTAACCAGTCCTATCCCCAAATAATATCCAGTCTGTGAAATCATTTCCTTGGCCAGCCGGTCGCCATCCTTGGCCGCAAGAAAAACACGGTGCGCGCTAACTTTATCAAGCTGTCCATCGGTATAATCCAATATATTGGTCTGGGCGCCAGCCTTGATACGCTTAACCGCATCCCTGGCCAGGGCTGTACCGGAGGCGAGGGTTTCCCAGCAACCGGAGTTGCCACAGGGGCAGCGAATGCCGTTGATATCGATGGTCATATGACCGATCTCCCCAGCGCTCCCCGACGCGCCGTGATAAAGCTGACCCGCTATTATGATTCCACCTCCAATCCCTGTACCTACACACACGTAGATGATATCGGCGACACCCCCCACATCACCAAAATAGTATTCTCCCAGTGCAGCAACATTAGCATCATTATCTAAATAGACTGGAACGTCATATTCCCGTTGGATTATGTCCCTCAAACGGACATTATGCCAGCCTGGTAGGTTTGGGGAAAGGGTGATTACGCCGGATTCTACATCACATGCACCGGCAGCACCAACACCTATGCCCGCAATGTTAGTACCGGATGCTACTTGCTTGATGCACTCTATGACCCGCGCAATGACAGCGTCCGGCCCCTCTTTTGCCAGGGTGTCCCTTAGTACCTGTCTTGAAATATTGCCGCGAGTGTCCGCCAGGATGGCATTTATCTTGCTGCCCCCCAGGTCGACACCCACAAACATGTTTTCGAGCTTTTCGGGCATGATACCCCTTAGGATATAATATCAAGGGTAGCAGGTCAATCAGGTGTACTCGTCCAGTACATTAGCGACAAAGTATTACTGACCCATCACCGTTGTCATTACGAGAAGAGCAAAGCAATCTCATCATCCCATGCCAACCTACCCATGCTGAAGATGTCAGAGAAGTGAACCGTTACCCGCCTTCTGCATGATTCGATAGAAAACCAGTAATTAGATCAACCCATCTATGTGTAGAATAGCATTAGGAAAAGCAATACTCGGCCCATATATTCTCCCCGTGATCGGCATCCTGAGGAACTATGAAAGAACTCCGGGTGGAGCGTAAACTGGCCGAAGATTACAGTAGTTCCCGCTCGCTCATCTCGATGGCATGCTGCATCTGGGCACTGAGCTCCGGTGGCAGGCCCTCGATGTCAACGCTTAGAAATCCCCTGACAATAACCGACACCGCCTCATCCCGGGATAGGCCCCGCGCCATGAGGTACTCTATCTCTTCTTCCGCTATCTTACCCACAGCCGCCTCGTGAGATAAATCCACACCTTCTACCGAGCCCTCAAGTTCGGGGATAGCATGTATTGTTCCTTTCTCAGATAGGATCAGCCCCCGACACTCCAGATGTCCCTTTACATCAGCCACTTGCCCGACAAGGTGACCCCGAGCAATAATGTTCCCCCCGGTAGTGATAGCCCTCGAAACAATTTCCGCCCTGCTTCCCCTGGCCTCCAGTATCGCCCGCGAGCCAACATCCATTGTGGTTCCCTGCGCGGCAACAAGAACGCTGTTGAACCGCACCAGAGCATTCTCCCCCACACATCTTGCTGTAGGGTACATCTGCACCGTACGTACAGGCTTAAGGCAAATGTAATTACTTAAGAAAACGCCGTCCTCTTCAATAACTATCCCGCTGCGGGGACGCACCGCCATCTTGGGAGCCCAATTGTGGATCATCGTAAAGGTAATCTTCGCCCTCTTCTTGACATAGAACTCGGAGATACCGATGTGAAGTCCCTCTCTTTCTATTTTCGCGGTTGCACAACCGGTAATTATATGAAGCTCAGCGCCCTCCTCGGCGATAATGATATTATGCACATTTTGTACCAAACCGTGCTGGGCGATATAAAGACACGCCTGGACCGGTTGCACAGACTTTGTCCCGGGAAGCGCTCGGATAAAATAGCCGTGATGCTGGTTACGCTCCGCCTCTTTAGTAAACTTATCGGCATCGGGCGAAACCGCTTTCCACCAGTAATCCGAGAGCCAGGGGTATTTATCCAGCGCCTCCACGCTGCTAATTACCTCCAGTCCTTCCTGCGCCGACTTACAATGAACAACCGAGTGATCGATTTGGAGGAATGTAGCGGAGCGCTGTGCCGTATCATCCAGCAGCACCCCTGATTCCAGGATACGCTCCTTTGCTTGAGGCGTAATGTGAGAGGGGTCCTCTTGGTAGGGATGTTCTTCCGCTACTCCTGAGTAAGCTTCAAGGTCGATGTCATTCCCAGAGGATGCGGGTATTCCGCTAGCACTACTAATCTTTCCCTTAGTTGATTTGATGCGATTCATTTCTGACATGCAGCACAGCCCTCATAGCCATTACTCTTTATGCTGGTCAGAATTTCCTTCGGATTTCCACGACACCAGATGCCGCCGTTGAGCAGAACGCACGATCGGTCGGCATCGATATAGTCCAGTATATGCCCGGTATGTGTTATGATCAGCCCAGAGCTGGTACGACTACGCATCCGGTCCTTCTGTAAAAGCTCATTGATCATATTTCCTACCAGGGATATGTTTACCAGATCGACACCGGAATCGGGTTCATCTAGTAGCACAAACTCCGGACTCTGGGCAATCAACTGGAGAAGCTCTGATCGCTTTACCTCTCCACCTGAAAAACCATAATTTATCTCCCGATCCAGAAGCTCAACCATGTTCGCCTTTTGAGCCAGTCGCTCAATAACGTCGCCGTCTTCTCTACCACGAAGGCACGCCCGAACCATCTCCCTCATCTTTACGCCACGCACCACCGGTGGGCGTTGCAAGAGGATACCCATGCCCATACGGGAGCGCTCGTCAACCGGCAAATGTGTTATATCTATCCCGTTAAATACGATTCGCCCCCCTGTTACTACGTAGCGGGGGAAGCCCATTATCGCCATCAGCAATGTTGTCTTACCGCTGCCATTAGGGCCGAAGAGGACCAGGGTCTCCCCAATGTCAACACTGAAGCTAACATCATGAATTACCTCCCTGCCCCCAACCTCTACAGTTAAATTTTCCACCTCTAGCATATGTCCACCTCTTCTAGCTATCACTAGTTTATGGTTTTTTCTTTTTTTTCGCAAGACGAATGCAGATTATTTTAGTATCTACACTATCTACATTTATGAGAAAATGATCCTATGCTCCCGCACTACCGGCATTTTATCGATGTCAATTTAACAGGCCTGCGATTAATACTGCAGAGTTGCTACTATATGATATATGGGCTAAAATGTTAGCCTGACTCCATAGGTAACCATAACGATAATGGCATGGCTCACGGATAACTGAGGAGGAAGAAGTGACAAAAACCATTGCAGAGATAAACGAAAAGATACGCAAAGGCCAGGCTGTCGTGGTGACCGCTGAGGAGGTCATCGGCCTGGTGGCGAAGAAGGGCGTCGAGAAAGCCGCCAGGGAG
>JAVLBD010000137.1:0-3927 GCA_031581405.1 Dehalococcoidia bacterium | reverse complement strand
GCTCGTCAAGCTGGCCTCGAGATAGGAGCTCTGGGCGGTGTTCGCGTGGACGATCATATGCGTACCAGCGATGATCGTATTTGGGCAGTGGGCGATGCTGTGGAGGTCCGAGACTTTATCACAGGTGAGTGGACTCTCGTTCCACTGGCTGGCCCCGCAAATAGACAAGGCAGAACAGCCGCGGACGCTATATTAGGACGAGATGTACGATTCCGTGGAGTCCAGGCTACATCGGTATGTAGAACCTTTAATATGACAATTGCAGCAACGGGCGTCAGTGAGAAAGTGCTGCAGAGCAGTGGTATTAGCAGTCAGCTCCGCCAGTACGAGAAAATCTATCTGCACCCCGGGCATCATGTTGGATATTACCCGGGTGCAAGGCCTATAACGATCAAGCTGATTTTCTCCTCCCGGGATGGTAGGGTTCTCGGTGCTCAAGCGGTTGGTGAGGAAGGTGTGGACAAACGGATTGATGTGATTGCAATGGCAATACAACGAGGTTCAACCGTCTACGATCTGGAGCAAGCAGAACTATGTTATGCTCCTCAGTTCGGGGCTGCTAAGGATCCTGTTAACATCGCCGGCATGATTGCTGCCAACGTTTTACGTGGCGATGCTCCGGTTGCTCACTGGGAGGAGGATGGTTTGCAGCAATCTAGCGTTATCGATGTACGTGAGCCAGGTGAGTTTGCACTTGGCCATGTCGAAGGGGCTGTTAATGTCCCCCTTGGTGTGCTGCGGGATCGGATGGAGGAGCTACCGCGCGATAGAGAGATACTGTGCTACTGCGCAGTTGGGCAAAGATCGTACTATGCCTCGCGCGTTCTACGTCAGAATGGTTTCAAGGCAAGAAATATATCGGGTGGGATGAGAACCTACGTAACTAAAAAACCTCCGGGAAACCGGTAGAGAAAGGCAGCTGTAGGGTGACAAGCCTGTTTCTTGTGAAAGCCGAAGGTCGTTATTGTGAATCCACTTGTGGGACGTACGCTCGACATGCTTTGATGTTTTTTAGCTTGATCAACCCATTGTATTGCGTATATGCTTGTCAATAGCGTCCACTAAAAGGGGCCAAACGGCCAAGGGGAACCAATGACCCATACCCTCGATGATCAGTAGTTCAGCTCCGGGCACAGCATCGACAGTGGCTTTTCCCTGATCCACCGGGAAGAGAGGGTCTTCAGAGCCGTGGATCACAAGCGTGGGAGCAGTAACGGACTTGAGGGCTTGTGTACGATCCGTATTCACAGCCCCGGCAACCCCATGACGGGCGATGCCCGGTGGATGGTAGCCACGATCATATGATTGCTCCAGGTGTTGGCGTGTCCGCTGCTCGTCCATAGGGTACTTAGAGCCTGCAAGCGTCCGAATCAAGTTTACCCCGTTCTCAATATACGCTTCGCGCTCAGTAGGCGAGGGATTTACGAGCTGTATAAAAAGCTCAGGATTCCCCAGCGGAAGCTCTGGATTTCCTGTAATGGATGCCATTGAGGTTAGGCTCCAGACTCGCGACGGATAGCGGATTGCCATGATCTGCGCGATCATTCCACCCAGCGACACTCCGAAAATGTGTGCCTTTTCTATATTCAAGGCGTCAAGGAGCCCGATTGCATCATCTGCCATGTCATCAAGCGTATACGGAATGGTGGCCTTTTCACCCTTCATGAGAGTGGCGAAAACCTCCACCACATTAGGCACTCCTGCCTCGTCTATCTTGGATGAGAGGCCGACGTCACGGTTGTCGAACCGGATCACGTAAAGATCCCGACTGGCAAGCTGTTTGCATAGTTCTTCGTCCCAACCAATCATTTGCTCGCCCAGTCCCATGATCAGGAGCAACGGCGGCGACGACAGGTCTCCAAATGTATCGTACTCAATCTGAATCTCATTAGCGGTGACATTTGGCATCGCTATACCTCCTTTGTCGAGTTAACAGACCATTTACTGCTGCAGGGAAGGAAAACGGAGTATTTTCATATCATTCTTTAAGTATGAATCCTCCCCTAGCGCCTCTTGTGTCCTGCATAACCATTAGGCCAACCCCGTCTCCTGGGACATATCCTAGGCCTTTTTCAAGATTTCCAATTCGTTTCAGGAATATGAGTTTGGCATAGTTGGCACTTCATTTTCATTCAGGCTGTGCTAATGTGCACTGATTTTCGGTGGGGATATCGTAAACGACCGCGCAGCAGTTGTCAATGGTCGTCCTGGTGTATTGGAGGTCGTCGGTTCGAATCCGTCTCTCCTTACTAAGAAAGACAAGAACTGGCATTTCGCAATCAGTTCTTCTTGATATAGCACCATTTAAACAATATAATTCATCGATGACAAGAAATTGCTGAAGAAGAGATGGACCGATTTTATCAGGACTGGTTGTTTGAGACTTTGCCATATTCTTAGATAACTTTGCTGGCCGTAGTGTTGTTATATGAATCAAGGGTATGGTTTCGAATCAGTGCACGTTTAAGGAGTAAATACTATGCCTGTTAGTGAAGGATATAGGGAATATGTTATGGGGCGGTTGGAACGTGTGGGGCAGGTTACCGCGCGGAATATGTTCGGAGGGGTCGGCATTTATTTCGAGGGATTGTTCTGCGCGCTAATCGCGGAGGATGTACTGTACTTCAAGGTGGATGATGCGAATAGGTTGGACTATGAGGCGGCGGGTATGGGGCCTTTCAGGTCCGGCGGGCAGACAATGCAGTTCTACCAGGTGCCGGAGGAGGTGTTGGATAATGACGAGAAGCTGCGCTTATGGATGGGCAATGCGCTGGATGTAGCTAGACGAAAGCTGGCTGAAAAAAGGGGAAAGAAGAAAGCGAGGCCGAAGAAAAAAGGTAATTTGTAATAAAAACAATAGAGGGGTTTGGGCCGTTATTAACTTCCACCCACTCACTGTTGTCTCTCGTTCGGAGAGATCGGTTGTTCGAATTGAACATGCGCTACTATTATATTGGTGTGACAAAAGTCATATACTAAATTCAGCTCGGGCGGATACAATAAATGGTGGATAGACATAGGGTAATACTCTGTTGCTATCGATTGGTAAGGGCCAAGGCAGTTAGCCTAGGCCCTTCTTGTATGTACTTGTATGCAGCCATAACTTGAAACTTAACACGCGGACGTCTAATACCTACGACCGTTACAGCCCTTTCCTCACCAGATTACACTGCCCGGGATTGGACAGATGCCCTGCTCCTTCGGCTTCCCCCCCATTTTCACATAGATGACTAGCTATTCGCTGCGGAGATGCCAAATGTCTTCCCGATTTACATTGCATGGCTGATCTTGCGATATCTACTGAGCGCCATAGGGATAAACTACTTTTTGCCTGTAATAAGACTGTAGTTCCCCGTATACTTCTTCATTGACTACATATCCGGAGACATGCATCAGAGTGTCACCAGTGGGTTCCATTGTCATAGACGCGAGACAGGGATAGTGAAAGGCATAGAGAGCTGCCTGTGGTACTGCTTCCTTAATAGCTACACCGACCAGCTTTTCAGCAACCCTGTGAGTGGAACCACAGGGGGCGCCCCTTTCTACGTCAACCCTGGCTATCTTTTCACCCTTCACATCCGTTTTTATCTTTAGCTTAGGCTTACCAAAATGCATGGCAAAGGAAGCCACATACTGACTCTCATAGGTTTCAATATCATCGCCGAAACAAGCTGTTCTTTCGGTAAGTGTGCAGAAAGTCCTGGGGAAGACAGCAGTCACACCCATAGTGATAATCTCTGCTTCTATCTGGTTCTGCAGGCCGAGGGGTAGCCATGACGAGTTGTCAACAGGCATAATAACTGCCTTCACCCCTGAGAGTTTCGCAATCGCGGGCACGAGCTGCGCTGTCCTGGGCGATTCGCTCAGTGCCAGGAGAAGATCCGTGCGCAGAATCTCTGGTGGTAGAAACTCTTCCGGATCATCGAT
>JAVLBD010000136.1:0-3951 GCA_031581405.1 Dehalococcoidia bacterium | reverse complement strand
ACACCAACTGTTACAATAACTGCGACGCCTACAAACACCCCTCCCAGCAGTCCGACCCCTGAGGGCACAACTCCGCTGCCTCAGATATCCCCGGCTCGCTCCGGAGTGGTTTTACGCGCCATCCTTATTACAGCTGCATTAGCTCTATTTGCCATCGCTTTATGGCTTGAAGTCAGGCGAAGGAGGAAATAATTGCCTTACTTCCACCGCTAAGATATAATTACGCACGAGGCTAACGCCATAGACATCGATCATTGCCCAAATGATTAAGATTTCAGATATTATGGAGCGAAACTAATGCCCTGGTTCTACGACGGGGGAACAATGACCATGAAGTTTCTGCTCTTGCTTCTTTCCCGTTGGAAGGTCGAGGGGAAGAAGAACATACCATCACAGGGACCTTTAATAGTAGTAGCCAATCACCTCAGCATCGTTGACCCTCCTCTACTTTCGGCCAGTATTCACAGAAGGATCGTGTTCATGTCCAAGGAGGAAGTGTTTCATAATCCGTTACTTGGCCCGCTGGCGCGTGGCTGGCGGGCTTTTCCGGTACGACGCGGCGTATTCGATAGGGAAGCACTCCGCCGTGCCGAGCGTCTATTAGATGAGGAGCAGGTATTGGGGATGTTCCCCGAGTCGATGAGGAGCGCCACAGCTCAGATGCAGCGGGCCCTGACAGGTACCGCGCTCATCGCACTACGAAAAGAAACCACAATACTACCCGTTGGTATTACAGGGACCGAAAAAATTGATGGGATTAGCATCATCTTTCGCCATCCCACGATAACAGTAAGCATCGGAGAGCCATTCAAACTGCCCGCCATCAATGGCAGGTTGACCAAGGCCCATTTAGGTCCGGCCACCGATTTTATTATGGAGCGGATTGCTGAGCTTCTCCCGCAAAGCTATCAGGGGTACTATAAAGATCGAAAAAGCTGCTGAAAAACGTATGTTGTGATATTTGCAGATGCCATTACCGATGACGCCTTAATACTATCTAATAATAAGAGAATAAAGTGCTCGAAAGGAAGCAAGCCGTGGAACAAAATGTCACAGAAAAATTTGGCATCTATTTGAATGCTAAAGATCTGAAGGTGACGCGAATCAATTCTCCCTACTGGATCCAATTGGGACCGGACTGGACATTCCTTACCCCGGAGGTTAACATGACGCTACTCAGGATTCGACAACTAGCTAAAGAGCAGAAGCTGGTTAGCGAGCCAGACAAGCTAGTCTGGAGTTAATCTCTGCGTTTAAAGGTGTTTTAGCTCAGATATTAAGGTATAGAGGTTCAAAAAAGAGCCTTTATGTGATATAATAGCGACCTGCCAAGCCTAAAAAAAAGGAGAGCTTCATTTATGGAAAAGGATCCTAAGGTAGTATGGTTTGAAGATGTTGGCAAAGATGACATAGCCCAAGTCGGTGGCAAGGGGGCAAACCTGGGAGAGATGACCAGGGCCGGCATTCCAGTACCCCCGGGTTTTATAGTTACCGCCCAGAGCTATTTTTATTTCCTAGAAAAATCAAAACTCACCAAGGTAAAACTCGCCGATAAAATTAGAAATCTGCTCTCGTCATTGGATCCCAATGATAGTGATAAAGTTCAGGATGTTGCATTATCAATCAAGTTTCTACTCAATACAGCGTCTATGCCTGAAGAGATCAGCGAGGAAATCGCACGGGCCTATAGGGAGATGGGTGGCGGTATGGTAGCAGTGCGCTCATCAGCCACCGCCGAGGATCTGCCTGAGGCATCATTTGCCGGTCAGCAGAGAACCTTCCTTAATGTGAAAGGAGAAGAGAACGTTATTGCCGCGGTGCAAGGTTGTTGGGCATCCCTTTATGAACCGAGGGCGATTTTCTATCGAGCCCATCAAGGCTTTGACCACCTCGCTGTCGGCATTGCAGTACCGGTGCAGCGGATGGTGCAGTCGAAGATTTCGGGTGTCATGTTCACCCTGGATCCGGTTACCAGCGATAAAGGAAAGGTTGTTATTGAGGCGATTTATGGCTTGGGTGAGGCTATCGTTTCAGGGGAGGTGAACCCTGATCTCTATATCTTGGAGAAAGAAGGGTTCAAGATCATCGATAAAAAAATAGTCCAGCAGGAATGGAAACTGGTGCGTAATTTCGGAGGAGGCAAGGACCTCGAGAAAGCAAATATCAGGGTAGCCATTCCTGATGAGGAACAGGCGCTACAGAAATTGTCCGATAAGGATATCATAGCGCTAGCAAAGATCGGCAAAAAACTGGAAGACCAGTACTCTTTCCCTCAAGATATCGAATGGGCTAAAGATGGAGGCTCACTATTCATTGTACAAACCCGTCCCGTTACTACCATAAAGGAAAGAGCGACGCAGCTGGGGATATTGGACAAGACAAAGAAACCCCTGCTGACCGGTGCCCCCGCCAGCCCTGGCGTTGCCTATGGACCGACCAGGATAATTAAGCATCCATCAGAGATCGGTCATGTTTTGGTGGGTGATGTACTTGTTTCCGAGATGACTACCCCTGATTTCGTGCCTGCAATGAAGCGAGCAGCAGCAATTGTAACCGATAGAGGTGGTCGGACGTGCCACGCTGCCATTGTTAGTAGGGAGCTGGGCGTCCCTTGCGTCGTGGGGACGGAGAATGCCACCCGGGTCTTGAGGGTCACGAGTGTGGTTACCGTGGATGGCTCAGAGGGGAAGGTCTATGATGGCAAGATTGCTACTGTGACGCGTAAGACGCCGTCTATTACCCGCAAAGCACCAGTTAAGACGAAAACAAGGGTTTATGTTAATTTGGCCGATCCCGAGCTGGTGGAGAGGGTTGCCAGCCGACATGTCGATGGTGTGGGGCTGCTTCGTGCCGAGTTTATAATCGCCCAAATCGGTGAACATCCTCGTTATATGATCCACCAGGGGAGAGGGAAAATTTTCGTAGATAAACTCACTGACGGTGTTACTACCTTCGCCAAGGGTTTTCATCCTCGCCCGGTGGTTTACCGCACTACCGATTTTAAAACCAATGAATATAGAAATCTCACAGGGGGGGAGAAATATGAGGCCATCGAGGAGAACCCCATGCTTGGCTACCGGGGGTGCTCCCGCTATGTGAAGGAAGCCGATCTCTTCACTATGGAGATAGAGATGGTCAAACGGGTGAGGGAGAACTATAAGAATCTCTGGGTGATGATACCCTTTGTAAGAACGGTTGACGAGATGGCTCATTTGATGGGTATTTTGAAGAGCGAGGGGCTTAGCTCATCCAAGGATTTCAAGATTTGGATGATGGTTGAGGTACCTTCCAATATCTTCCTCATAGATAAATTCATCGATACAGGCATAGATGGTATATCCATCGGCTCTAACGACCTGACTCAGCTCATCCTCGGGGTAGATCGCGATAACCCGAAGTTTGGAGAGACATTCGACGAGCGAAACGAAGCAGTGATGTTAGCACTGGAGAAAGCGATCAAAACGTCAAAAAAGAGAAAGATTACCGCCTCTATATGCGGGCAAGCACCCTCGGTTTATCCGGAGTTGACAGAGAAACTGGTGGAATGGGGAATCACCTCTGTCTCCGTAAGCCCTGATGCAATAGAGAGTACCAGGGATATAATAGCTAGTATAGAGAAGAAGGTAGTCACATAGCTGCTCTATCTCAGGAAAAACCCATTTGCACTTTACAGTAGCCCTATCCCTGTAGTAATAGAAGCTATCTATAGATAAGAGGAAGATGACTAAGAAGCTGAGCAATATAAACGAGATTATAGCTAAGTATCAAGGGGACCAAAGCGCCTTGATCCAGATGTTACTTGAGATCCAGCGGGAGAACCGATGGCTTCCCAAGCCGGTTCTGGCAAGACTGAGCCAGAAATTGGGAATCCCGATTAGTCAGATTTACCATATAGCTACTTTTTATAAAGCCTTCAGCCTGATTCCCCAGGGGCGCCATACCGTATCAGTG
>JAVLBD010000135.1:0-4069 GCA_031581405.1 Dehalococcoidia bacterium | reverse complement strand
GGGCTATGTTGAGCGGTTCTCAGACTATCTGGATGACCTCCAAACATTTATCCAAATAGTAAAGAATGAATATGCTGATAAATATATTTTCCTCGTTGGCCACAGCATGGGAGCTACGGTAGCCACTGCCTATACAGCTACAGGTACTAATCAACAGGATCTGGCGGGGCTCATCCTTTCTGGAGTAGGTATTAAGCCTGGCCAAAGCCTGTCATCCGCGCTGATTCCACTGGCTCGATTAATGTCCATACTTACTCCAAAGATGGGTGTGATGGTTCTTGAGGCCTCTGCTATTTGCCGGGATCAGGATGTGGTGGACGCTTATATAAATGACCCGCTGGTCTATCGGGGCAAGATCACCTGCCGATTTGGTGCGGAGATGCTTGCGACAGTGCGTAAACTTCCCTCAGAAATTCCACAGATTAACCTGCCTATCCTCATTATGCATGGGACTGCCGATCGCCTGTGTAACCCCGAAGGCAGCCAGATATTATATGACACTGTAGGCTCGAATGACAGGACACTGAAGCTCTATGACGGTTTCTATCACGAGATTTTCAATGAGCCGGGGCACAAACAGGTGCTGGCTGATACAGAAGAGTGGATAGCCGCACGGATCTAATAGGACTGAAAGATCTAAAGCATTCAGAAAATGGAGACCCCGGTCTTCATATGATGTGATTCTCTATACAACGTAGGTGGAGGCTGACTATAGAGTGAGAATGCTGAAATAGTCTTCATCAACCACCTCTATCCCCCAATCTTGGGGGACTTTATAAAGCTGGGGGACACCCCCAGACCCCCGGCTCCGATTATATCGGGGCACCTATTTTTCGGCAGTCTCGGTAGGTAAAAACCAATAAGGAAGGTCCGGGAGGACGTCGATAAAACGATGGGAAAGCAGTACATTCTTTCAATAGACCAGGGGACCACGGGTACCACTGCACTTTTAATCGATCGCGATGGCAGGGTGAAAGGGCGCGGGTACGCGGAGATTGACCAATACTATCCGCAACCGGGTTGGGTTGAGCAGGACCCCGCAGATATATGGCTGAAGACTTTGAGTGCGATAGAGCAGGCTAAGGACAGCGCCGGAGCCAGCGACATACAAATCGCAGCCATCGGGATTGCTAACCAGCGGGAGACCACGCTCCTCATAAACAGGGAGACAGGCGAAGCGATAGGTCGTGCTATCGTGTGGCAGTGCCGCCGCACAGCATCCCGGTGTGACGAGATCAGAAGCAGAGAGTTGGATGAAATGATCCACACCAAGACGGGCCTGGTCGTGGACGCCTACTTCTCGGGGACGAAGCTGGAGTGGATGTTGAGTAACGTTCAGGGCATTCGTCACCTGGCCGAACAGGGCAAAGCACTATTCGCTACTGTTGATACGTGGCTGATGTGGAAACTTACTGAGGGGAAAATTCACGCTACCGACGTGTCCAACGCATCGAGGACCATGCTTTTCAACATACATACTCTGGATTGGGATGATGACATGCTCCGGCTATTCAGCATTCCTCGATCTATGCTCCCGAAGGTTCAACCGTCCGGTGGCGTATTTGGCTATACGCCTGACGGCATCCCGATTGCTGGTGTAGCCGGTGACCAGCAGGCTGCACTTTTTGGCCAGGCTTGTTTTGAACCCGGCATGGTTAAGGTCACATTGGGCACCGGTGCTTTTGTGCTGATGAACACTGGAAAGGAACCAGTACAGTCGAAACACGGATTGATAACCACCATAGCCTGGGGAATAGGAGACGCTGTAGAGTATGCCCTGGAAGGCAGCGTCTTTGTTGCGGGAGCGGTTATCCAGTGGCTGCGGGATGAGCTGGGTGTGATCTCCGATGCGGCGGAATCGGAGCAGCTGGCAAATGAAGCTGAGGACACTGGTGGAGTTTACTTCGTCCCTGCCTTCGTCGGGCTGGGAGCACCTCACTGGGATATGTACGCGAGAGGTACTATCACAGGTTTAACCCGCGGTACCCGACGGTGTCACCTGGTGAGGGCAGCGCTGGAGTCTATAGCGTACCAGGTATGTGACGTGGCAAAAGCTATGAAAGCTGATTCAAGGCTGAGACCAACTGAGATCCGTGTGGATGGGGGAGCTGCCGCAAACAATTTCCTGGCACAGTTCCAGGCAGACATGCTTGGAGTGAGGCTGTCACGGCCTCGATCTGTGGAGACTACAGCTATGGGGGCAGCATATCTTGCCGGTCTGGCGGTAGGATTTTGGAAGGATCGTGATGAGGTGACCTCGCTTTGGGAGGCAGATCGTAGTTTCACACCGTCTATGGATCGGGAAAAGCGGGAAGATCTTTATCGAGGCTGGCTTCGGGCTGTAAGCAGGTCTAAACGATGGCTTAAATAACTGAGACCGCTGAAAAAGAGGTACAGGATACTTCCTGTCGGGGGTCTGGGGGTGTCCTCCAGCTTATAAAGTCCCCCAAGATTGGGGGATAGAGGGGGTTGATCAAGGCTATTTCAGCACTATCTAACTGTAGATATGAGGATTCGCGCTGGGCGATTTCACTCATAGACTTAGAACTCGTCGCGGTGCGACTAAACGCGGACGGAGGCTTGTAATGTCTGGGGCAACTGGATTTAGTGACGATTTAAAGTATGCTGCTGCCATGTGGGATTTCTCGTGGCTTGTCCGCAGGACGGGCGATGAGGCCGAATACGCTGATTGGGACAAGGTACTGGACGAACTGGCGGAGCGCGGCTACAACTGTGTCCGCATCGATGCCTTCCCACATCTGGTTGCCAAAGGGCAGGATGGGAAACTGGTCGAGCAGTTTACCGTATTGCCTCAGGCAGGAAATTTCATGTGGGGAAATCACAAACCCGTGCAGGTCGAGCCGAGAAAGGCACTGGTCGAGTTTATAGGTAAAGCTGCTGAGAGGGGTATCTACGTGGGGCTATCAGCATGGTATAACAGAGATACACTTGATCGCGTTGATATGATCCAGTCACCACAGGACTATGCCCGCATATGGATGGAGACGCTCGATCTGCTCAGCGAAGCGGGACTGCACGACCGCATCGTATGGGTTGATATATGCAATGAGTTTCCCATCAGCAGGTGGGCGCCGGGTCCCTACGCCGATATATTCCGGTCCAAACGACTCGGAGACCTGTGGATGATGCGCAATTTAACAAGAAGGTGGGATGAGGGAGTGAAGCAGCGTATAAACAGCTACTTTGATGGCGCGATCGCACCATTGCGTGAGAAATACCCTGATTTGAAATATACCTTTTCCTTTCAGGCGATAGGTTCTCGTCAGATGCAGGAGATTGATGTTGGGTCGTTTGATATCGCTGAGGTACACATATGGGTATCCGATTATATGAAATGGATGATGGCAACAGGGCAAATACTGATGCATGTAGGATTCCCTGGATATCCGCGAAATATTAAGATTCATGCCAGGCGCATGGCCAGTCTCTATCCGAAACACCGCGAGGAATACATAAGGATGCTTGAAGCCCGCATTGAATTCTGGGCGGAATGGGGCAGGAAGAATAGTGTCCCACTCTTCACTACTGAAGCCTGGGGGCCGATTAACTACGATGACATAGCCCCGGGTGCAACCGGTGGGGAGTGGGAGTGGGTACAAGATATCGCTGAGCAGGGAGTTCGAATGGCATCTGAGAGGGGATGGCAAGGGATCTGCACCAGCAATTTCTGTCAGCCTCACTTCAAGTGGATGTGGTCTGACATCGGATGGCATAAACGTATGACTGATCTCATTCTGCATAGCTGATCACTAGTGGAAAGCCATAGGGTAAGGGACTGTTGAAAAAGAGGCGCAGGATACTTCCTGCCGGGGGTCTGGGGGGGTGTCCCCCAGCTTTTCAAAGTCCCCCAAGATTGGGGGATTAGGGGGTTGATTGAGACTATTTCAGCAATATCGGTAAGTAATAGAGGGGAAACTAGAGAGTGAACTCACGGGAACGGGTACTCACATCGTTGAATCATAAGGAACCAGACCGGGTTCCGTTTGATATGGGAGGTACGGTCGTTACCGGTATCAATGTGAAGGCCTATCAAGCGCTGCGTGATTAT
>JAVLBD010000134.1:0-4070 GCA_031581405.1 Dehalococcoidia bacterium | reverse complement strand
ACCCCCTAATCCCCCAATCTTGGGGGACTTTTATGAATCTGGGGTTACACCCCCAGACCGACGGCAGGAAGTATCCTGCACCTCTTTTTCAGCGGCCTCCTACTAATTGTTGTTCCGATAGTATGTTTCAGCTCTCCAATTACAGTTGGGTGTTGCTCAAGAACTGGCAGAGCGAGTACAATTAAATCCGCCCGCACTGCTCTCTGGCATAGAGACCACTAGCTCCCGCTGTAATAAAACCGTTCACCAATGCCGGAAAGATTAAGTCTGGAAGTGGTACAATGTACCGTGATGGGTCACGGTGGCACAGTAGTCGTCTACTAATTATGCATCACAAATTAGTGCAAATGGAGGCAGGTTACAGATCAGAATGACAAAGTTAATGACGATGTTTGGACCTCATTGCAATAATGGTTTTTTGATAAACAGATCAGGAGATCATGCACTTGAGACTAGTGAGGAGAAGGCCTAATGACCATAAAGATAAGGCCGGCCCGTCCTGACGATGCCAAGTTAATAGCATGGTGTATGCTTATGGCGGGCAGGTCACATAAGGAGATCGGTATTTGGGATCTAATTATTTCTCAGCCGGAGGACAAGTGTTTGGACTTCCTCGAAATGTTGACTATACAGGAGCCACGGCACATGTGCTCCTACACTGAGTTTCTTGTGGCAGAGGTTGATGGCCAACCGGCGGCTGCACTTGAGGGATATGATCCCACTAGTAACGGTGAAATGACTGTTACGACGCCGATGGCTGCAGTTGTTGATAAGATGGGTTTGACGCAGGAAGACATGGCCCCTGGTCAACAGAACCTTGCAGCGTTCATGACATGTTATCCTGAATCTGCAGATGGTGCCTGGATTGTCGAGCATGTTGCGACTCGTCCAGAGTATCGACTCATGGGGGCAAGCAGCGAGCTGCTCGAGGCAATCCTGGATCAAGGTCGCGGGCAGGGCTTTCGCCTGGCGCAGGTTAGCTATTATATTGGCAATACTCCGGCAGAGGGTGCCTATAATAAAGCTGGCTTTAAATTTGCCGACGAGAAACGGCACCCTGATTTCGAAGCGTTGATCGGTTGCCCGGGCATGGTACGCCTGCTCCGCGATCTCTAATCGGTTTTAATTCCAAAGGCATATGAGGATCCTATGTCACATCCACATCACAGACACTACGTACAATTCCCTAAAACCTACAGAGGCTGCTGAAATACTCTCAATCAACCCCGATATCCCCCAATCTTTGGGGGATATTTTTAAGCTGGGGGTGTCCCCCAGGACCCCGGCAGGAAGTATCCTGCACCTCTTTTTCAGTAGTTTCTATAATATCATGGCCGAAAGCGCTGGGTGGTGACAATAAAATTTGGCATAAGGAACCGGACGGCCGCGACAGCATAACTTGTTAATAATTACCAGGCGCACTCCGCCAGAACCCCCGTTTTTCTATCCGGCCAGGAATTAGGTATATGCGGAAAATCCTTTGCCCAATATCGTATAGCCGGTTATCAACTTCATCATCTCGCTCGTGCCATCAGGAATCGTCATTATTCTCGCATCTCTGAAATATCTCTCCAATGGCATCTCATCCGAAAGCCCCATGCCACCATGAACCTGTATTGCGTTATATGTCACCTTGACGGCAGCCTCACCCCCATATACCTTAGCCATCGATGAGAGTCTCCTGGCATCCGGGTCTCCCTTGACGATTGAATCTATAGCCTTATATCCAAGAAGTCTTGCTGTCTCGGTTAAAACGCTCATTTCATAAAGCATCTCTTGAATCAGCTGGAACTTGCCAATAGGCTTACCGAATTGCTTCCTTTCCCTAGCATAGTTTATTGAAGCATCCAAAGCTGCCTGAGCTATTCCGACTGACGCCAATCCCATTCCAGCTCTTGGCGTGGTAAGTAAGGCCGTAACGGGAGACATCGTGCTGAGCAGTTTCATAAACCCGTCCGATACAGGCAAGACATCCTTCATCTTGGGGCCAAGCTTAAAGGCTTCAGCCATTATGGCTCCCATCTCATTCTCTTTTGGAACCCTGCAATCCTCGAAAAACATCTCGCCAGTGGGTGAGGCTCTCCAACCTATCTTATGCAACTCATTTGTCTCCCACGGAGATATATCCTTTTCCACGATAAAGAAAGTCTCTTTACCTGTTGATGCGTCTATTGCAGCAACAAACGCTGTATCGGCAATCGTTGCATTGCTTATCCAGGTTTTACTTCCATTGATAATGTAGTGATCGCCATCTAAAACGGCTGTGGTCTTGAGGTTTGAGGTATCGCACCCTGCCTCCGGCTCAGTTTCGGCAAAGCATCCGATGAACTCACCGCTCTCCAGCTTTGGCATCAACCTATTTTTAACAGCATCCGAGGCCACCGGGATAAACATCGCTGGAATAGCACCCATGCCAAAAAGTGGCAGAAGACTTGGCCATACTCCACCAACTTCCTCGGCAAAGATGGCGAATATCATAGGGTTGCCGATTAACTCTCTGGAGCCCTCAGGGTTAATACCAATTCCAATCTTTTTGAACTTCTGCATCATCTCTATTGCCTCTTCCCTTGTAAGAGGACCCTTCCGATCCATTTCATCGACTATGGGAGCGAACTCCTTATGCAGAAGATCTCGTAGGCTTTCCCTGAACATCTTTTCTTCTTCTGTAAATTCGAAATCCATCGTCTTACCTCCTTTAATTAAGGTCTATGCCTCTCTCTCGATTATGGTTGCAATACCCTGTCCCCCTCCAACACACGCATTAGCCAGCCCAAATCTACCATTCTCCCGGTTCAATATCCGGGCCAGTGTACCAACCAGCCGGGTCCCCGTCGCACCCAGTGGATGCCCTATTGCTATGGATCCGCCTTTAACGTTGACTATATCGGGGTCTATACCAAGCTCTTTTATAGCATGGATGGCCACTATGGCAAATGCCTCATTGATTTCCCAGAAATCAATGTCTTTCACCTCCAGCCCTGCACGCTTTAGAGCTATCCTGCTCGCAGGGATTGGCCCTAACCCCATGAGGGTCGGGTCCACACCTGCCCATCCCATCGATACAATCTTCGCCAAGGGCTTAAGATTATATTCCTTCGCCTTTTCTTTTGACATTATGAGCATCGCAGAAGCGGCATCATTCATGGGAGCGGAGTTTCCTGCAGTTACCCGCCCATCCGGTTTAAAAGGCGTCTTCAGCTCGGCAAGGGCCTCCATGGATGTATCCGGTCTAATGCTTACATCATGGTCAACAATCTTCTTTGTACCGTCTGGCATCGTTACTTCTACTGGCATTATCTCATCTTGAAAAAACCCTTCTTTAAGTGCTTTTGTTGCCCTCTGGTGACTTCTGAGCGCCCATTTGTCCATATCCTCTCTACTGAAGTCCGTCTTCTCAAGCAATTTTTCCGCGGTGAGACCCATTTGAATGCTCGTCATCAGATCGTATTTTTTGTATTCTGGATCCGTGAGGAGCCTTGGGTTTGGTTTAATCATGATTTGACTAAGGTCAACACCGGGAGCAAGCATAGGATTGTGTGTCATGTGTTCAATTCCGCAGGAGATAACAAGGTCCGAGTATCCAAGCATTATCTCCATGACACCTTGATGTATCGTGGACATTGAAGAGCCACACTGCCGATCGATCTGCTGGGCCGGGACAGTAAATGGCAAGCCTGCTAAGAAGGTAATCATTCTGCCCCCGTAGACCCACTGTTCACCCATGGGCATTGCAGTTCCCACGAGAACGTCATTGATTTCTTCTGGCTTTATGCCTGTTCGCTTGACAAGTTCCTTAACCAGCATTCCAGCCACATCATCCATTCTCAAGCTGTTAAACACATCCCTCTCCGGGTCACCTGGCCTCGCCCTGGAAAAGGGGGATCTTAAATAGTCAACTATTACCGCTTCCTTCATTTATCGTGACTCCTCTGTTATTCTCCTGCTTAAAGAGACCTTTAGCTACTCTCTATACTCAGGTTATTGCCATATCATCTGAGTTGTTGAAACAGCCTTGATCAACCCCCTAATCCCCCACTCTTGGGGGATCTTTTGAAGCTGGGAGACACCCT
>JAVLBD010000133.1:0-4103 GCA_031581405.1 Dehalococcoidia bacterium | reverse complement strand
CTCACGATAGACAAGAAAACCTTCCTCCGCCGGGTCCACGAGGATCCTTCCTTGGCCTTTCGCATTTTACAGAAGATGTCCTACCGTATCCGTGAGTTGGATACTGAGCTGGTTCGGCTAAAAACCGGATGCTGAATTGCGAAAGAGGGGTTGCATCGAATATAGTCCGGTTATGAGAACAGATTGCTCACTTAGACGATATGAGTTTCGATAGAAAAATTTTAAGTGAGACCGCTAATAAAGAGGTGCAGGATACTGCCTGCCGGGGATCTGGGGGTGTCCCCCAGCTTTAAAAATCCCCCAAGACTGTGGGATAGAGGGGGTTGATTGAAACTATTTCAGCAGTCCTAAGCAAATTAACGAGTGGCCGGTAGGTATTAAATTATGGCACTAGGCAACGTTAGAGAGGGGATTGGCGGAGCGATCAGGATCGCTATCACCTTGTTGACGCCATTTCTCTATAAGCGACGTGCAAGGTGGGGAGCAACCGATGTCGAGATTAGTAGATCACTCCCTGGTGATGAGTTGGTACCACAGAACAAGTGGGGATATACCCACGCGATCACCATTCGGGCTTCCGCTGCCGAAATTTGGCCGTGGCTGGTGCAGATAGGGCAGGGCCGTGGTGGATTCTATAGCTACGAATTTCTCGAGAACTTAATTGGCTGCAATATACATAATGCGGATCGGATTATTCCAGAGTTTCAGCATCTAGATGTTGGGGATGAAATACGCCATCACCAAAAATTTCATCCTTACAAAGTTGTTGAGGTCAAACCAGAAAAGGTGATAGTCCTGCACGATGGTGATAATATAAAGCCAGACAGTGCCGACGGGGACGACGATTTTATCGCAGGAAGATATACAAACGCTATGTATATATGGTTATTGGATGATATCGGTAATGGCTACACGCGGCTTATCGCACGGGGTCGCTATGATTACCGGGGTCTGAGAAATGTATTAACCTCCAACCGTTTCCTCCTGGAACCGATCGCTTTCACAACATCGCGGAAGATGCTCCTCGGCATCAAGAAAAGAGCAGAGGTCGCCGTCAATCAAGGCAATGAGTAGCTCGGGAAATTTCCGGCGAAGGTTGTGCCCATCTTTCGCTATATTCTACCTTGACAAAGCATCTGAAGTGTGATAGTTTCTATCAACTTAATGAATTAGATAAACTAATAAGCATATCCCTTATAAATAACCTTATTAATAGAGACTGCTAAGAAAGAAGCGCAGGATACTTCCTGCTGGGGGTCTGGGGGTTTCCCTCAGCTTTAAAAAGCCCCCAAGACTGGGGGATATAGGGGGTTGATTATGACTATTTCAGCATTCTCTAATAATCAGCCGACCTACTGATATGAAGAACGTTAATTGGGAGGTGGAATAGGAAGTAATGGATGCCGACGGAAAGAGATTTTCCTGAAAAGGCCGAGTGAGAATATCGCGACAAGTATGGTAAGGAGGATAGAGAGATGGAAGAGAAATGGATCCGCGACCCCCTGTCCGGCATCCTATTGTCGATAGCCTTTATAGGCTATGGGTTATATATAGTCCTTGCTGCAATGGGGATTTCTGACTGGGATCAATGGTGGGGCTACTTGGCTATAGCAATGGGTTTCCCGCTGGCCATCGAATTCCCCATCCGGTACCTCACTCCTGGCTTCCGAATGCGGGGTGGGCCCTTCACCAGGCAGATCGTCGGGGTGATTCTTATATGCATTGGCATTGGCGGCATTTTTGGATTTGAGGAATGGTGGCCAGCGTTACTTTTCATTGCTATCGGCTGGGCGATATTGACATTCAGCTTATGGCGATGGCAGACACCCAAGAAGCCGAAACGGACAAAGCAGTAGGAAAACCACAAAAACCGTTCGTCCTCAGCCTATACAGCAAAGTATCCTTGCCACTACAATATAGCGAAGGTAGGCAATGAGAAGTGTATTTATCATTTTTCTAACTGCCGTCTCAAAGGTTAGGAGCGCATTCCAGGATATGTGAATGTAGGACTGACTATCAAGGACACCAGAGGTGCTGAAGAAAGTGAAAGGCTGGCAAAGAGCCCCAGCCAGGCGGATTATAGAGGGCTACCCCATAATGGGTGGCCCTCTATCGTAGTAGCACAACCTCACACTGCAATGTTGTCACTAGTCCATGAACCCCCACCCATTGACAACAGCCCCTCATTCGTCTAGGATGTTTCCACCAGTAATCAGCTTATAATATACAAGGTGGTATAAACATGAAATGCATAAAATGCCAGGCAGAAATCCCTGAAAATTCCAAGTTCTGCATAGAATGTGGTTGTACGATGGAATTCCCTTGCCCGAAATGCGGGGCGATAACGCCGGCTAAGGGTAAATTCTGCAAAGAGTGCGGCCACGACCTAACCGAGCCCAAAGCAACACCTGCCATCGACTACTCGGAGCCACATTCCTACACCCCCAAATTCCTCGCCGATAAGATCATTGATACACGGAAGTCCATCGAGGGGGAGCGCAAGCTGGTCACCGTGCTCTTCGCCGATGTGGCCAACTACACCTCCCTGTCTGAGAAGCTCGACCCCGAGGAAGTACACCAGATCATGGACGGCTGCTTCAAAGTCCTGATGGACGAGATCCATAGATATGAAGGCACCATCGATAAGTTCACTGGAGATGGGGTAATGGCACTCTTCGGCGCTCCAATAGCTCACGAGGACCACGCCCAGCGTGCCTGCTATGCCGCCCTAGCGATACAGAAAGCCATCAAGGAATACGGCGAAAGGGTAGAGAAGGAATGCGGGTTAGAGTTCAAGATGCGGGTGGGTCTCAACTCCGGCCCGGTGATCGTAGGCTCGGTGGGGAACGACCTGCGCATGGACTACACCGCCATTGGGGATACAGTCAACCTGGCCTCCCGTATGCAGACCACGGCAAAGCCTGGCACCGTTCTTATCTCTTCAGATACCCACAAGATAGCCAGGGACTTCTTCAAGTTCGAACCTCTAGGAAAGGTAGAGGTAAAGGGAAAAGAGGAGCCAGTCGAGGCCTACCAGCTTGTAGAGGCCAGCGAGGTGGAGACACGGATAGAAGCGTCGGTCGCCAGGGGCCTTACCAAATTCGCCGGCCGGCAGAAGGAAATTGCAGCCCTTAAAGAGGCCTTCGAGAGGACACAATCAGGCTCCGGCCAGGTGGTATGCATCGTGGGTGAGGCCGGCGTGGGCAAATCCAGGCTGCTCCTTGAGCTGAGAGGGGTTCTCCCCAAAGAGGAGTACACATATCTTGAAGGCCATTGCCTGCACTACGGTGGCTCAATGTCCTACCTGCCCATAATGGACATCCTGAGAGCCTACTTCGATATCGAAGAAGGAGATCGAGAGTTTGTCATCAAGAAAAAGATCATAGAGAGGATAGAGCAGCTTGATGGGAAGCTTGAAGAAATCCTGCCGCCGCTGTACGAGATTCTCTCCCTCAAGGTGGAGGATGAAGAATACCCCAATCTCGACCTTCAGAAGAAAAGGGAGAGGACCTTCGAGTCTATCAGGGACTTACTGATACGGGAAAGCGAAAAGAAGCCCATTATTATCGCCGTGGAAGACCTTCACTGGATCGATAAGACATCGGAAGATTTCATGACCTATCTCATCGGTTGGCTGGCCAATGCCCGCATCATGCTGGTCCTCCTCTACCGTCCGGAATACACCCATCTCTGGGCAAGCAAGTCATGCTACAACCAGATCCGCGTAGATCAGCTCTCTCTCAACACCAGCGCCGAGCTGGTGCAGTCCATGCTCGTGGAGGGAGAGGTAGCACCTGAGCTCAGGGAACTCATCCTCACCAGAGCTGCAGGCAATCCCTTCTTCATGGAGGAGTTCACCCACACCCTGCTGGAGAACGGCTGCATCCAGAGGAAAAACCACGAGTATGTCCTGACGACGAAGCCCTCCGACATCTGCGTGCCCGACACCATCCAGGGGATCATCGCAGCACGCATGGACCGCCTGGAGGATAACCTCAAGCGCACCATGCAGGTTGCCTCTGTCATCGGCAGGGACTTCTCCTACCGCATCCTGCAGACCATCACCGGGACGAGAGAGGAGCTCAAGTCCTACCTGCTCAACC
>JAVLBD010000132.1:0-4114 GCA_031581405.1 Dehalococcoidia bacterium | reverse complement strand
GTCAGTTCGCCTTCCGCGGCAATATGGCGTTGACGGATGCCGGTTCGCTCGACAATCCACTCATCAGATGTATCCACCGTCTTTTCCAGGTCCTTATTGGTCAGCACCCGCTCCGGCAGATACTTCCCCCACCCCGTGATCTGCGCGTGCACTATTTATTCCCTTTCACTCATGAAACTGCTGAAAGTATAACAAAACGGCACTCGAGGGTCAACTCATGTCCTCTACCCATAATAAGGTCTCCACCTGCTTCGCCCAACGAAAAAGGGCGGAGGATAGACCTCCGCCCTCGTATTTCTATCTGGTGTATCTTAAACCTCGCGGAACTCCCCCTCCACAGTCCCTTCATCGGTCTTTGGTGGCTCTTCCCCTTGGGCAGGCGCTTCGGCGTCAGGGGGCGGCGTTTGATAGACAGAAGCGCCTACTTTCTGCAGCGCATCGGATAGCTCCTGCATGGTGCGCTGGATCTCTGCTACGTCGCTCCCCTGAAGTGCGGAGCGTACGCTGGCGATTTTTTCCTCGGTCTGCTGCTTGAGGTCTGCGGGCACCTTGTCCCCTTGTTCCTGAAGTGTCTTTTCTGCGGTATATGCCAGATTATCGGCGGTGTTTTTCGTCTCTATTTCCTCGCGGCGCTTGGCGTCCTCTGTAGCATGTGCCTCCGCATCCCGTTGCATTCGCTTCACTTCGTCCTTGGAGAGCCCGCTGGATGCTGTGATCACGATCTTCTGCTCCTTGCCCGTCCCTTTATCCTGTGCCTTAACGCTAACAATGCCATTGGCATCAATATCAAAAGTAACCTCAATCTGAGGCATTCCCCGGGGGGCGGGGATAATGCCATCGAGCATAAACCGCCCCAGCGTCTTATTATCGACGGCCATGGCACGCTCTCCCTGAAGCACATGGATTTCCACGCTGGGCTGGTTATCGGCTGCGGTTGAGAAGATCTGGCTCTTCGCTGTGGGTATGGTGGTATTACGGGTAATAAGCGTGGTCATGACACCACCGAGAGTCTCGATGCCCAGGGTAAGAGGGGTGACATCCAGCAGGAGCACGTCACTAACATCCCCCTTAAGCACGCCGGCCTGAATTGCTGCCCCGACGGCCACCACCTCATCCGGGTTAACCCCTTTATGGGGCTCCTTACCAAAAAATTTATTCACCTTCTCCTGAACCAGGGGCATTCGTGTCTGCCCACCAACTAAGACCACCTCATCGATCTGAGTTGTCTTCATACCGGCATCTTCAAGTGCTTGCTTGCAGGGCCCCATGGTACTCTCCACCAGGTCACCTACTAATTGCTCCAGCTTTGCCCGGGTAATGGTGATATTCAGATGTTTCGGGCCGCTGGCGTCCGCTGTGATGAAGGGTAGATTGACATCCGTCTGTTGCACAGTAGAGAGCTCACACTTTGCCTTCTCCGCTGTCTCCTTAAGCCGTTGCAACGCCATACGATCCTGACGCAGGTCAATTCCCTGGTCCTTCTTAAACTCGTCGCACAGCCAATTGGTAACCCGCTGATCGAAGTCATCTCCCCCGAGGTGGGTGTCACCATTGGTTGACTTCACCTGAAAGGTGCCCTCACCCAGCTCCAGAATTGAGATATCGAAGGTACCACCGCCCAGATCGTACACAGCAATAGTTTCGTCTTTCTTTTTATCCAGACCGTAAGCCAATGACGCCGCAGTGGGCTCGTTTATGATCCTGAGCACCTCGAGCCCTGCGATCTTTCCTGCATCCTTGGTTGCCTGGCGCTGGCTATCGCTAAAATAGGCAGGTACAGTGATCACCGCTTCTGTTACTTTGTCACCGAGATAGGCCTCAGCATCCGTCTTTATCTTCTGCAAAATCATTGCCGAGATCTCCGCCGGGCTGTAGTCTTTATCACCCATGACCACCTTGGCATCTCCATTAGAGGCCTCGGTTATCTTATAGGGGAGAAGTTTCTTATCGTACTCCACCGATTCATCTTTGAACTTCCTCCCAATAAGGCGCTTGATGCTGAAAATGGTATTATCAGGGTTAGTGACTGCCTGTCGCTTCGCCACCTGTCCCGTCAGGCGCTCCCCGCCCTTATTTATGGCGACCATCGACGGGGTGGTGCGTCCCCCTTCAGCGCTGGGGATCACCGTGGGTTCCCCGGCCTCCATAACTGCAGCACAGCTATTAGTCGTTCCTAAGTCAATACCTATTGCTTTAGCCATTATTCTCCTCCTTCATATCCTCCTGTGATGTTTCGTAATCCTCTTCACTACCTTTGCCCACACTCACTTTTGTGGGGCGCAGCACTTGATCATGAAGCCTGTAGCCCTTCTGCATCTCCTCGACGACCATCTCCTCTTCTCCCTCAGAATAGAGCATAGCCTCATGAAGGTTGGGGTCGAAGGGCTCGCCAATAGCCTTGATCTCACTGAGCCCGTGTCCTTCTAAAATAGATTTGAACTTACGAGAAATAAGTTCAATGCCATCTACCCAATTGGATTTTGCGAGCTTATCCGGGACGTTCTCCAGGGCACGCTCCAGGTCATCAAGCACAGGGAGCAGAGCTAGTATAAGTGTAGCATTTGCATGCTTGGCCGTTTCATATCGCTCCTGCTCTGTGCGTTTTTTGTAATTTAAAAAGTCCGCCTGGGACCTCTGCCAGTTAGCTAGATAGCCATTAGCCTTTCCCTGTTCCTCAGTAAGGGCCTTTTGCAAAGAAGCCATATCAGCTTCTAGTTCCTCTCCTTCACGTTCCTCTACCGGGAGCACTTCTTCAAAGCCATTGTTTTCCTCATCCATGATAACTGCCTGATTAATCTACTTGCTTAACATCTATAATATTTTACCCTGGGCTATTGTATCCCCTAGCCCGTATGAAGCTCGGCAACGAGTTCGCTCATCAGCGAACTCACGTATCGAACTGAGGAGATCGCCCTGCCATACGGCATACGCCTGGGTCCAATCACGCCAAGAACACCATCGACCTCGCCCGGAACGCCATACTGAGTGATAACCATACTACACTCCTTCAAGGCATCCTCGTGATTCTCTGCGCCTATGATAACCCAGACACCACCTTCGGTTAGTATCTCGGGGAGTAGGTTCCTAGCAATATCCTTACTTTCCAGCATCTCCATAAGGCACAGAACGCTCTGGGTATGGGTGAACTCCGGCTGAGCCAATATATGGCGTATTCCTTCTATATAGGGCTCCTCATACCTTCTCTTATCCTCTTCGGCCATAATCTGCACAACAGCACTTTTTACCTGCTCTTCAACCGGCGACAGCCCTGTACTCTGGGCCATGACCTGAGCCCCAGTCATATCCTGGAAAAGGTCACTTAGCTTACGGGAAATTGCGTTCATCTCCTCTTGAGATACTACCTCATCAAAGGTTAGCAGTTGCTGCTTAAGCTTAGCCTCCTGAAGAAGTAGTATAAGCAGCGCGAGAGATTCCTGCAGCGTCACCATCTCCACATGCTTAACACGGGATGCCATCGCCTTAGGAGAAGTAACAATCGCTATATTGCTAACCATGCGCGCCAGCAGGGCCGCAGCGAGACGGGTCCATTCCGCTAGCTCCTGCTCCACCTGATGAAATTGATGGGAGAGCATGCGCTGCTCATTCAGGGGGATTTCCTCCTGAACGAGAGATTCCACATAGTATCGATAGCCTTTATCCGAGGGAATACCACCACCGGAAATATGCGGGCGTATTATGTAGCCGCCCTCTTCAAGACGTGCCATCTCATTGCGGATCGTGGCGGAGCTTACACCAATACCGTATCGGCGGGCGATCGCCACTGACCCAACGGGGCTTGCTTGCGATATATACTCTCTGACGATAATTCTGAGTATGTTTCCCTGTCGCTCTGTTAACATCTATCCTCGTTCATTAGCACTCGCAACCCGAGAGTGCTAACTAATTTAATTTTCTACCTTTTTATTACCTTTGTCAAGTTTGTACTATGCAGTGTCCAGGACATACTATACACTTTTCAGCCAATGGATATAGTGAGTATATTAAGGAGACCTTGAAGTTTCGGGTATTAACCGAGAAAGTGCAAGAGAAGCTCTCGTTGATAGACGAAGACATTGCTGTATGAAACGTACATCATCACAGCAACACATAGTGC
>JAVLBD010000131.1:0-4154 GCA_031581405.1 Dehalococcoidia bacterium | reverse complement strand
AAAGGTATGAGGGTGCCCAATCCATGAAACCGTACCTGATGATGTTCAGGAAAAAAAGGCCAAAGGCCACAATCCATATGGGGCGACTGGTGAGTACTGTGCGCAAAGTATAAGAGAAACCGAGGTGGTGGTCATCACAGGCCTCCTCTCTCTCTATACACTGCTCCTCCTCCTCAATGCTTGGTAGGCCAACAACCTCGGGGGCATTGCGTCCCCTGACGTACCAGTGGACGCCAGCAATGACGAGGAGTATTGCCGGCAGCCAGAAAACTCCTCGCCAGCCAAAGTTAGTGGCCATTAAACCAGCAAGAAGTATGGAGACGGCAGCTCCTATCTGATAGCTTGTGCCCATTATCCCACTGATTCTGCCTCGCATCCGACGTGGGAACCAGTTAGCGACTGTCTTAACGCTGGGTGACCAGCCCATGGACTGGACATACCCGTTGAGGGCCCAGATAACGACCATTACGGTGAAAATAGAAGAAAAACCGAAAAGCAGATTGAATACTGCGCTAAGTATCAACCCCGCTGCAATCATGACCCTGCCACCAAGCTTGTCCCCCAGCTGGCCGTTAACAAATTGCCCAAAGGCATAAGCGGCAAACAGGGCAGTCAGTATCCACCCCAATGTGGTCTTGGTGTATCCAAAATCATCCTGAATGAGGGGAATGGCGACGCCCATATTGACCCGTCCAACATAGAACATGGCATAGCTTATCCACAGCGATATGAGGATTCTCTTTCGCCAATAGCTCTGTATTTGTTCTGTTGACTCTCGCATCCTTATTCTCTTGACTCCATACTTTCCCTTTATGTGATAAATTGTCTTTGGGCTCGTTCCAAATCTTGTGGAGTGTCGATTTCCATCCAGCCGCCCTTGATATCAATGCTTTGCACCAGCGAACCGTTATCCACAAGCTCCTGTATCATGTCGGTCATGTATGCCTTTTCCAGGGAGGATGAGTGCTGAAACGGAGCAGCGGGGCGCTCTTTTGCGATCCGATGATATGCTGTCCTCATAGCCTCAGCACCTGACTTGGTGAACTTGGCGAGGCCGATAAACTCCCCGTGGGCGTCATCTGGGTCGACCACTTCCTTACCGATTTTTACTACCGGGCCATTTTCAAGCCTAACCAGCTCAGCCTCGGAAATGGGGTGCAGATCACGTCCCTCATAGTGTTCGAGCCAGTTGACGTCGGTTGTTATGGCAATTTCTGCTTTGCATTCCATTAGTTGTGCCACAATCTCACGGTTATAGACGATATCTGAATAGGAGAAGATGAAGTCGTCGTCCATTTCTTGCTCTGCATAGAATAGAGATCTGAGTATGTTGTTTTCTCTATAGTTGGGATTCTCGTAATACGTTATATTGGGATAGTCGATTAACTGGCTGTAATAGCCCCTGACAACTGTAATTCTCGTAATCCCGTTTTCTCTCAGCGCTTCGAGAGCCCTCTCAAGGATAGTCTTACCACCGACCTGCAAAAGGCATTTTGGCCTTTCATTGGTCAAAGGATTCAGACGGCTGCCGGGGCCGGCAGCGACAATAATGGCCTTCATGATGCCTCCGTACAGTCCTGATTAGTTTATCTTTAGTATTGAGCGTAACTGACTGCTTACCCTATCGAAATCCTCAACCGTGTCGATCTCTGCCCACCCACCACTGATATCAATATGGCGCACTGGATACCCCTGGTCTATAAGCTCTTGGATAAGGTCGGTGAAATAGGCTTTATCTACCGATGGCGATGTGTGAAAGGTTCTACCCTTATAATCCAGAATAGCCCACTCGTGTATATCCTTCAGGGCTCTGGCGCCGTCTTTTCTGAATTTAGCCAGCCCGATAAACTCGCCATGAGCCTCCCCTGGAGATATGATATTTCTCCCGATCCGTGTTATTCGATCGCCTTCAACGCTAACCAACTCTGCCTCGGAAACAGGATGCTGGCGACGCTGTCTGTAGTGTTTCTCCCAGTCGGTGTCGACGATGAGTGAGATGTCAGAATGATCCTGGAGAAGCAGTTCCAACACTTCCTTTGTATGCAGAATATCCGCATAACAGAATATGAACTCGTCGTCCATCTCACCCTTTGCGTGAAACAGTGACCCCAATATGCCAGTCGTTTGGTAGTCTCTGTTTTCATAGTATCGTATTGTGGGGTACCTGATCTTGTCCCCTCTATATCCACGCACCACAACAATATCACGTATGCCACATGCCCGTAGAACCTCTAGCTCCCTGCTGAGTATGGTCTTTTCTCCAATCTCCAGAAGACACTCTGGTTTATCCCTCGTAAGAGGGAGCAGGAGATTACTTTCGCCTGCAGCGACGATGATTGCCTTGATCTTCGGGTATCTACCCAGTAGGCGGAGGTCGAATCCCTGCTGGCCAAGTTCATCCAGATAGGCCTCCCAGATTCCCTCCCCATGCTTTTCGAGGATAGTCTCTGCCATTCTGTCTGCCAGCTTTTCGCTGAGGTGGTTAAGTATTTTCCGATGTAGCTCCCTGCCGGTTAGCTCAGTTCCCATCTCGTCTGCCAGTCTATTGGTTCCGTGGCGGAAGCGTTTATGCCCGGCCAGGCCTTGGGCGGTCTTAAAAACGGATCCACATATTTCACAGCGTATCATGAGTACTGAGTATAATACTGAGTAACTGGGATTTTGTCAATAGTCACATCTCTGACTATTTGGTAAGGCTTATGCAGAATCGGGTTGGGGAGGGTGTGCTTTATCGTAGATAAACCACTAAGTCGTCAACGTTGGAAAGGAATACAATGCCCGCAACGGGATTAGTTGTCTGTTACCAATAACTAATGGTTGATTTATTGGCATCTCACCGCTAGACTCCGTTTAATGAGCGCGAATAGGTTGCTGGTCATCATTGGTAGCCTTATGTTGGGCATGATATGACTAGCAGTCTCAATAGAATATGTTAATGGCTTGTCAAACAAGGTGATTGCATCTATTATTGATATTGTTACTTTCAGTAGCATAATATTTCTGGCAATCAAAGGCAAAGAATAAGTAAAAGAGGATATCGATGAAATTCTTCACCCGCGTTTCACTGACAACTTATATTTCTCTGTCACCTTTATTAATCTTGCCTCAGATAGCGGATGCTAATGTCGATCAGGCATACGGCATAACAATACTGCAGGTAGCAATTGGTATCCTCGTCTTTGGATTGTTCTTGGGCAACCATTACCGAGGCAGAATCAGGAACGCTTTCAAGAAATTCTACTCCCGCAGCGATGGGTGAGCTGGATCTGTGACAGGTTGGAATAACCAAGCGCCCTTCGGCGCTAACCATTTTCAATATTCCGTAAATAGACTATGTACTTTCTCCCGTAATATAGTAACAAGAAAGGGAATAAGACGAGTACAAGTATTTCAGCATATTGCCAGCCGATTATATATGCCATAATTGTTGGATAGATCAAGGCGGCTGCCAGATTAGTATCCAGGTGAGGTATTGTAAGGTTTCCCTTCCTTTTTGAGATAAGCACTAGCACAGGTATAGCGATGGCTAGCCCTATCAGCACTGCTATAAGAAGCCAGAAGCCCTCTCCTATGGCAGCAATGGCGAACATAGCTGGAAAAATAAGAATGAAATCACCCAACCCGTCAAATGTTGCCCCGTATGAAGTTAGTATCTTGCTTCTCCTCGCAAAATAACCATCCAATAAGTCGGTTATTGCGGCCGCAGCGAAAAGGTAGTAAGCAATGTCCCGTTCGCCGGAGACAATAAGCCAGACAATTATTGGCGACGCAACGATCCGTGAAGCGGTGAGGACGTCTGCTATTCTCACTACTATGCGTTGCTCCTTTTCTATTGGTTTTACTGGTCAGGATTCTGCTAAGCAGGAAATAGGATCAGTCCGCTGGTCGAGCGCGATGCGGAGATGGGCGATGTCCTGGTAACTTAACGCGAGGTAGCAATTCTCTTCTCGGATTCAGTTTCTGCACCCGATGTGTTATGATGACTGGCACGAGTTTCAGTATAGTCAGAAGTTCGTGTAGTAAATGATCTGAATTAATGTACCAGCATTGTCTAGGGGTTGTCAATTCATTGAGACCGCTGAAAAAGAGGTGCAGGATACTTGCTGCCGGGGATCTGGGGGTGCCCCCCAGCTTTAGAAGTCCCCCAAGATTGG
>JAVLBD010000130.1:0-4194 GCA_031581405.1 Dehalococcoidia bacterium | reverse complement strand
AGAGGAATAGGACTCTCTATACTGGGATTACTTGAAGCTCCATTTCTGGAGACTGCCGAAAAAGAGGTGCAGGATACTTCCTGCTGGGGGTCTGGGGGTGTTCCCCAGCCCTTAAAATCCCCCAAGACTGGTGGATAGAGGGGATTGACCGAGACTATTTCAGCATTCTCTTCTAGATTGCCCGATCGAGTCAGGCAATGACAGGTACGGTACGAGGCGGGCAAGCTTATCTTTCGATCTATGTGTTAAGGTTCCCAGGGCCCGTTGACCTACTTTTTACCTCCATGGTATTATGGCTAATTACCCCCGTGTTATGATAGCTAATCTTTAACGAGGTTTAGGTTTTATGGAAAGGTTCCAAAAGGGGATTAAACGAAGCAGGGAGAGCTGGTTCAAGAGGGTGGTACATCTCTTCGATCGTACTACCGTGGATGAGGCGTTGTGGGACGACCTCGAGGAGCTGTTAATTACAGCCGATGTGGGAGTGAGCACCACGGCCAAGCTTGTTGCGCGGGTGAGGGAGAGGGCAAGCCGAGAGGGCCTTAAGGATGGACCTCAGATATACTCCGTGTTGAAGGAGGAGATGGTGGCCATGCTGCGGATAGAGGCTACAGGAGATACAACGCCGGGCCCGGACCTCGCTTCAGCCGGTCCGCATGTGATCCTGGTGGTTGGGGTTAACGGGACGGGAAAGACCCTCTCGATTGCGAAGCTTGCCTATCGCTTTAAGCAGCAAAGGAAAAGTGTGATACTTGCGGCTGCTGATACCTTCAGGGCAGCGGCCATCGACCAGCTCAAGATATTGGGGAAACGTGTGGGGGCCGAGGTCATATGCCATCAACCCGGGGCTGACCCCGGCGCGGTGGTTTTCGATAGCTTAGAGGCAGCAAGGTCTCGCCATACGGATGTGGTGATCATCGACACGGCGGGGCGAATCCATACAAAGTTTAATCTGATGGAGGAGCTTAAGAAGATTAGGCGGGTGGTCTCAAGAAACGATCCCCAGGCGCCCCATGAAGTGCTCCTTGTTATGGATGCCACGACGGGTCAGAATGGCCTGACGCAGGCCAGATATTTCACAGAGGCAGTGAATGTAACCGGGGTGTTCCTATCCAAGCTCGATGGTACTGCCAAAGGAGGGATTGTACTTGCGATCTGCGATGAACTGAAAATACCCATTCTGTTTATCGGCACCGGCGAGACCGTGGATGATTTCGCCCCCTTCGATGCCAGAACCTTTATCGAGGCACTATCCTCTTGATCGATACATTTATCTGGTTTATCACGGTTGAGCTTTTAAGCCTCATAGCTCTGCCTGCCACTTTCGTCCTCTTTAGAAGCCTTCCCGATAGGGGATATGCCTTCGGTAAGGCACTATCTATACTGATCATCTCCTTCCTTCTCTGGCTTGCCGCCTATGCCCATATCCTGCCCAACACCCAATGGGCCATCATCCTGATCATTGCCCTGCTTGCTGCGGGTTCCCTTTTCATTTTCATACGCCGCCGTCAGCAACTGGTGAGCTTTGTTTCCGAGAACCGCAGGGTGATCATTGCCACTGAAGCTGTCTTCCTCCTCGCTTTTATCCTCATGGCCGTCGTGCGCGCCTATGATCCGGCGATAGATTGGGGCGAGAAGCCCATGGACTTTGCCTTCCTCAATGGCATCCTCAGGAGCGAATATTTCCCGCCCCTGGATCCCTGGCTCAGTGGGCATTCCATAAGCTATTATTACTTTGGTTATCTGATGATGGCCACCCTTACCAAGCTCACCGGAATATCATCAGCTGTTACCTTCAATCTCTCCATTGCTCTAATCTTTGCCCTTACTGCCATCGGGGCATTCAGCATTGTCTATAACCTGATAAAGCTGAGAAGGGGGGGGAATCGAGCGGCGATAGGCTTTGGCCTGGTGGCGGTGGGATTCCTGCTGATCCTGGGCAACCTGGAAGGCGTATTGGAGATTCTTCACGCCCATGGATTTGGCTCCCAGGGATTCTGGGAGTGGGTGGGTATTGCCGGGCTGGAGGGGCCGGAGGGACTGGGTAATCCCCCGTACTATAGCGCACACTGGTATCCAACAGACCACTTGTGGTGGTGGCGCGCTACTCGTATTATTAATACCCTTGTACCTGGCGAACCATGGGGTCTGGATTATACTATAACGGAGTTCCCTTCTTTCAGCTTCCTCTTTGCCGATCTCCATCCTCATCTCATGGCGCTACCTTTTGTGTTACTCAATGTAGCATTTTGCCTTGAGATTATAAATTCCCCGGATGCCCTCGGCCTGGCCTGGCTGAAGAGGAATTGGCCGAAGTTCTTAATTTTCGCCATCTGCCTGGGAGCACTGGGATTTATCAATACATGGGATTTCCCGACCTATATCTTTCTATTCGCCCTCGTGGCGCTGATTGGGGCGTACCTGGCGCGAGGTAAGATAGATACGCCACTGATAAAGGATGTCGGCATATTCTGCGCCGCGCTTTTAGCTTGTTCTCTGTTAATCTACCTGCCTTTCTACATAGCGATCGAGAGTGAGGTTAAAGGGTTTGGCCTCGTTGATAATATTGCCACCTGGCCCTTTCACTTCATCATATTCTGGGGGGTTTTCTTATTTATAACCGTCTCCTTTGTCTTGGCGCAGGCCTGGAACGTATTGAGGAGGAGAAATCTCTCCCGGTGGGAGATCACCGGGGTTATTTCAATTCCTCTCTTGCCGCTGCTAATCTGGGCAGTATGGGCGCTGGCAACAGGACTTGGGTTCCTCTCCATCCTGGAAAAATTTGGGCATATACTGCCCTTACTATTAGTGATCTCCCTTATCCTGTTTATCCTGATCAAAAAGTCGCAGCGGGCGGCGAGATTCGAGGATAATGGCAATAGGTCGACTCTATTTGTATTTGTGCTCCTCTTCATCGGATTCATGCTACTTATGGGTGTAGAGCTTTTCTTTGTCCGGGACCCCAACGGCATCCGTCGCATGAATACGATGTTCAAAATTTATTACCAGGTTTGGGTTTTTATGGCCATCGCCTCAGCCTTCGGCCTTTACTGGCTGAGCTCGCGCGGGCGGCCGGTAACTATCGTTAATAAAATTAGCCGCGCTTCGTGGTGGACGGTATGTGCCCTGCTGCTCGCCGGTAGCTTGATCTACCCGATCGCCGCCACAATCGACTTTACCACTGGCTTCGGTGGAGAGCCTACCCTCAATGGCCTTGCCTTTCTCGAGCGTAACAATCCGTCAGAATATGAGGCGATAGCGTGGCTTAACGCCGAGGTGGGGGATGCTCCGGTGATTGTAGAGGCTCTTGATGGTGATTGCACCAACTATTCTCGGGTCTCGTCTCGTACGGGACTGCCGACTATTCTTGGTTGTCCCGGGCATGAGAGCCTGTGGCGAGGAGGCTCGGATTTCCCGGAAAGGAGAGAGGATATTAACCTCATCTATAACAGACTGGATATAGACCTGGTAAAGGAGCTTCTGGCAAAATATAATGCTACCTATGTATACGTTGGACATCTGGAGAGGGCGCAGTATGGCTATAATGTGGGGGAAAAATTCACTGCTTTCATGGATGTGGCTTTTGAGAATGAGGGGGTGACCATCTATGAAGTGAGGGAGGAATAGTGGGGAAGGCGAGAAATGTCTTGATATCGCTGGTTAGCCGTTGGCGTGCCTGTATGAACTGGGAGGTCGCCCTTTACTGCTTACTCCTCGTTGTCGCCTTTGTGATGCGCCTCTGGGACGTGGGCACTCGTGCCTTCCACTATGACGAGGTGCTTCATACTTATTATAGCTGGAGTTTTGCCCAGGGGAACGGCTATGCGCATGATCCGATGATGCACGGCCCCTTCCAGTTTCATGGCAACGCCCTGATATTCTTAATTCTGGGGGACAGTGACTTCACCGCACGCCTGCTCCCTGCTATCTTCGGCACGGCCCTGGTGGCGCTCCCCTTTTTTTTACGTCGGCAGCTCGGCCGTTGGGGAAGCATTGCAGTAGCAAGCCTGCTTGCCTTCTCCCCCCTGTTCCTCTACTACAGCCGCTATGCCCGCAACGATATCTATAGCGCCTTCTGGAGCCTCCTTCTGGTTATCTGTATGTGGCGCTATTTCGAGGAGAAGAAGGCAAGATATATATATATCGGTTCTGCTGCTTTAAGCCTCAGCTTCTGTACCAAGGAGGTGAGCTATA
>JAVLBD010000012.1:0-18067 GCA_031581405.1 Dehalococcoidia bacterium | reverse complement strand
AAACTCCAGGGTCTCCCTAATATACTCACTGTATCCATTGCCTGAAAAGTGTATAGTATGTCCTGGACACCGCACAAGTTTAACTTGTATTTAAATAACAGGCGAACTATAATAAAATGTTAATCTTCTTACTTGAAATGTAGAAATATGGCTACGAAAAGAGACTACTATGATGTTCTTGGTGTTGATCGGTCTGCCTCAGGGGATAAGCTAAAGCAGGCCTTCCGCAAGCTTGCCTTCAAGTACCATCCCGACCGAAACCGGGATGATGGGGCTGAGGATAAATTCAAAGAGCTTAATGAAGCTTATGAGGTGCTCTCTGACCCGGAGAGGCGGGCATCCTACGACCGCTTCGGGCATGCCGGTGAGGGTTTTGGCAAAGGCTTTGAAGGCTTCGATATCTTCCGTGGCTTTGGCGATATCTTCGATACCTTTTTCGGAGGGGCGACTACCACAACAAAACAAGGACCGCAACGAGGAGCGGACCTTCGCTATAACCTCACCATTACCTTTGAAGAGGCAGTTTTTGGATACGAGAATGAAATCGAGATCCGGCGTGTAGAGAATTGTTCTCAATGCCGCGGTATGGGCAGCGAGCCGGGAAGCCAGCCCCAGAAGTGCCCCGAGTGTGATGGTAGCGGGCAGTTGCGCCGGGTGCAACGGAGCATTTTCGGGCAGTTTGTAAACGTCACACCCTGCAGCCGCTGTGGTGGTGAGGGAAGGATTATTACCAAACCCTGCTCCCAATGCCGTGGGTCAGGCAGGGAGGAGAAGACACGTCGTATCTCTATCACCGTACCCGCCGGCGTCGACGATGGCTCCCAGATACGAATTAGCAAGGAAGGTAATGCCGGGGCACGGGGTGGCAGTACGGGGGACCTTTACATTATCCTCTCGGTGAAGGAACATCAGTTATTTAAGCGTCGGGGTAATGAAATCCTCTATGACCTGCCTATTAACTTCGCCCAGGCGGCTCTCGGTGCTGATATCGAGGTGCCGACAGTGGATGGCCCATCCCCGCTCAAAATACCACCAAAAACGCAAACAGGAAAGCTCTTCCGACTTCATGGAAAGGGAGTGCCTCATCTTCGGGGAGGTGGTCGTGGGGATCAGCTAGTAATGGTTCATGTAGTCACACCCGAGGCACTTAATGAGAAGCAACGCAGGCTGTTTGAGGAGCTGGCGAAGACCCTGGGACCGGCGGTAATGCCCAAGGAAGAGAAGGGATTCTTCCATAGGCTTAAGGACCTCTTTGAAGCGTGAAATAGAGGTGATTTCGATAGGGAAAGAAATGCACCGCTTTTTTATACCGCCCGAATGGATTGACCAGGAAATAGTAGTCATCCGTGGAAAGCTGGTTCATCAAATAAGGAATGTACTTAGATTACGGGGTGGTGATCATATCGTGGTCCTGGACGATACCGGCTGGGAGTATGAAGCAGAGTTGGCAAGGGTTACCCGGGATCATGTCAAAGGTGTGATATGCGAGAAGAGACTGGCAGCTGAGCCCGGTACCAGGATTACCCTCTATCAAGGAATGCCAAAGAGTAGTAAATTTGAATTTATTCTCCAGAAATGTACCGAGTTGGGGGTTTCCGGCTTCGTCCCCGTTATCTGTGAGAGGTGTGTTGCGGATCGTCCACGGGATAAGAGAGTGGAGCGCTGGCATAGAATTATTGTTGAGGCAGCGGAACAATCGCAACGGGGAAGGCTCCCCACCCTTGAGCCGGTGTTGCCCTTTGAGAAAGCCTGTCAGTCGGCGATTGGTCTCTCTCTTCTAGCCTGGGAGGGGGAGAAGACATCGGGGCTACGCTCTATGCTGCGAAGCGAAATTTACCGAAAGAGGATTATTTCGGAAAAACATTACTTATCCGTCAACCTATTCATCGGCCCTGAGGGAGGCTTTTCCCCTTCCGAGGTAGAGTTTGCCAGGGGTTATAGTATCGCTCCTATCAGCCTGGGGGGCCGGGTGGTGCGATCGGAGACCGCAGGAATTGTTGCCGCAACAGCAATATTCTATGAATGCGGCGATCTGGAGAATCCGATGAGTTCGTCCATAGCCAGTGCAGTGTCAAAGCCTTCAAAAAGCACACGGTAGATCCGCTCGGTGATAGGCATGTCGATTCCGAGCTCTCCGGCCAGCTTCAGAGCTGCAGCGGTGGTGGGCACCCCCTCGACAGCGCTTCCAAGGGAAGTCATGATCTCGTCCTTAGAGCGCCCTTTGGCCAGCTCCTCGCCAAGAGTGTGATTGCGACTGAGTGTGCTGGCGCAGGTGGCAAGCAGATCACCCAGACCGGCAAGCCCGAGGAACGTTATAGGATCAGCCCCCAGGGCCACTCCAAGGCCGGCAATCTCGGTGAGACCGCGTGACATATAGGCCGCCTTTGCGTTATCACCATAGCCCAACCCGTCGACCATTCCTGCGCCTAAAGCGATGATGTTCTTCAACGCTCCCCCCAGCTCCACCCCCACAACATCGTCGCTGGTAAAAACATGAAAAGAGGATGAGTCCATTATCTCGCGGACCCTTTCCGCTACCTTGCCATCGCGGGCTGCGATCACAGTTGCTGCCGGAAGCCCTCTCGCGATCTCCTTCGAGAGGTTTGGCCCGGAGAGAACACAGATTGTTGATATGTACTGTGGATCCAGTTCCTCGGCGATTACCTGTGTCATTCTCTTTGCCGTACCTGTCTCCAGCCCTTTGGCGGCATGCACGATAGGCACCCCCTCAGCGATTTCACCCCTCAGTATTCTCGCATTCTGTCGCATCGTCTGAGAGGGCACCGCCAGTAAAACCAGCGATGCATTGTGCAGCGCCTCCTCAATTACACTTGTGGTGGAGAGCCTCTTTGGAAAAGGTATACCCGGTAGGCGGGTCGTATTCTCTCTATCCTGGGCCAGCCTATCGGATTCCTCACGTGTTCTCGCCCATAACGCTACGTCGATGTCTCTGCGGGCCAGAATTATCCCCAGGGTTGTTCCCCAGCTTGTGGAACCAATGACAGCAACCTTCATCAAGCTTTCCCTTTTTTAAAAATTACGCCATGTCAGAGTGAAACGTTAGCTGCGTTTTACAAACACGAACTCCCGTTGGCAGAGCCTACTTCATAGTACGAGATGAGGCTATCTTTGACTCCGTCCCCGAAAGCAGCCTTCTAATGTTATCCCGATGTCGAAATATGACTATCGGCACTACTACCAAGCCGAGAACGACGTAGGCAAATGGCTCTGAACCGCATACGACGAAGGGAATTATGACCACCAGCATAGTAAGTGATCCCAGTATGGAGCCAAGCGAGACATATCGAGACAGGCTAACAACAGCAAGGAATACGGCGAAAGTTATGAGGCCCACCGGCCAGAACATCACCATAAGGGCACCGAAACCGGTGGCTATGCCTTTACCGCCTCTAAATCCGATGTATACTGGCCAGCTATGCCCAATAACGGCGGATGCACCTCCTGCCATCTGCCCCCAGGCAACCATTTCAGGTGAGGAGCTGAAAATGGGCCATGCAAGTGCCACAGCAACGGCCCCTTTCGCTATGTCGGCGAAGAATACGAGAATGCCGGCCTTGACGCCTATAGTTCGCATTACATTGGTCATCCCAATATTGCCACTGCCATGTTCCCGGATATCGATACCACGGGTCAGCTTGCCTAAAATGAAACCTACGGGGATAGAGCCGATGAGATAACCCAGGATGACAATACCGAGAAAGCTCAGGACTATCACTTCTCACGCCTTCCCCTGAAGATCAGGTGCAGTGGTGTCCCCCCGAAGCCGAAATTGCGGCGCAATTCGTTCTCAAGATAGCGCCGGTAGGAGAAGTGCAGCAGAGCGGTATCGTTGACCGAGAAGACAAAGGTTGGGGGGCTCGTCTCAGCCTGAGTGACATAGAGTATATTGAGTTTTTTACCCTTTACCGATGGGGGGGCATGCGCCCCTACAGCATCACGAACGACGCTGTTCAGAAGAGCGGTGGGTACACGTTTTCGTCGCTGCTCATAGATCTCTTCGGCAGCACTGAGTACGTCACCCACCCCTTTTCCAAACTTAGCGGATATGAACAGAATAGGCACATAGGGCATAAACTTGAGCCTGTTTCGAATCATTCTTGTATACTGCCTGCGGTCCGCCATCTCCTCAGCCAGGTCCCATTTGTTAACAACCAGCACCATACCTTTGCACGCTTGCTGGATGTAGCCAGCGATATGGGTATCCTGAGCAGTAACCGGATCAGTGGCCTCGGTTACGAGGAAGGCTATATCGGACCGGCTGATAGCCCTGAGTGCCCGTGCCACGCTATAGCGCTCAATTCCACCTTCTACACGACCACGCTTCCTAATGCCTGCCGTATCGATAAGCAATATGCGCTCGCTATTGTGTTCAAAGATGGTATCTATTGCATCCCTGGTTGTCCCCGGCATATCGGTGACAATGGCGCGCTCCTTGCCCAGGATAGCGTTGAGGAGCATCGATTTGCCTACATTGGGGCGTCCCACAATGGCCACCTTCATCATCTCCGGCTCCTCTTCAGGCGGCAGATAGGGCAAACTTTCTACTATCCTGTCGAGAAGATCAGCGACGCCGAGGTCGTGATAAGCGCTTATGGGAAGCGGGTCGCCGATGGCCAGCTCGTAGAACTGAGCGGCCTGGTAGCTACGTGGCTCGTTATCTGACTTATTGGCAACGAGCATCACACGCTTTCCTGAACGACGGAACATCCCGGCCAGATCCTTATCCATGGGGGTTACCCCATCGATTACGTCGACCAGGAAGATGATGGCGTCGGCCTCCTCGATGGCGACCTCAACCTGTTCTTTCACACTCTCGACTATACCGCTGGACGGGGCGAGCAGAAGACCACCGGTGTCCACTATTGTGAATGCGCTACCCTCCCAGGCGATGTCGGCATAGAGACGGTCGCGGGTTGTGCCTGGCTCATCCTCGACAATAGCCAAACGCTTGCCCACCAGCCGATTGAAAAGGGTGGACTTGCCCACATTGGGCCGGCCTACGATGGCCACTATTGATTTGGTCATACTAATAACTTGGCAAGTAGTGCCTTCTGCATATGAAGCCTGTTCTCTGCCTGGTCGAAGACCACCGAATGCAGCGATTCCAGAAACCCCTCGGCGATCTCCTCGCCATAGTGTGCCGGTAGAGGATGCATAAAGATGACGTCCCTCTTTGCAAGTGATACAAGCTCTTCGTTCACCTGATAGCGTGTAAAAGCCGCCCTGCGGCGCTCCGCTTCAGCCTCCTGCCCCATACTGGTCCAGACATCGGTGTAGAGCACATCCGCGTCTACAGCTGCCTCTCTCGGATCAACAGTCAGCGTGATGTGACCCCCTATCTTCTGAGCCCGGGCAAGAACTTCATCCTGTAGCTCATACCCTACCGGCGAGGAGATACGAAATTCAATCCCCACAATTGAACAGGCCAGAAGCAGGCTATTAGCGACATTATTGGCATCGCCGATATAGGCAACGGTTAACCCCTTCAGCTTCCCCTTCTTCTCGTGAATAGTGAGTAAATCCGAGAGAATCTGGCAGGGATGCTCCTCATTGGAGAGGCCATTGATTACGGGGATTGAGGCATGCTTTGCTAGAAGCGCCACGCTGTGGTGGGCAAAGGTCCTGGCAACGATGCCATCGACATAGCGAGAAAGCACACGTGCGACATCGACGATGGGTTCCCGCTCTCCCAGCCCAACCTCGGCTTGAGAGAGATAGATGGCGTGCCCGCCGAGCTGACTCATCGCTACATCAAAGCTCACCCGGGTGCGCAGCGAGGGTTTCTCGAAGAGGAGCGCAAGATTCTTCCCCTTCAGTAACAGCTTTCTGCCTCCCGTTTTCAAATCGGCGGCCTTTATTATCAGGTGCTGGATTTCATCTGAATTTACATCGGTTATTGAGACAAGGTCTTTCATCTATTCACCCGCTAATATGCCCTATAGTATAGCATAATCATATTCAAAACGACCATTTCAAATTCATTTTCTACTAACTGCTCCCATGAGTGGCCACACCAATTGACAAATATAGGACACCGATTTATTCTTCCTGTATGTGAGGCTAGGCTGAGGGATACGGTTTAGTGTCAGTATTACTATATGGAGTTATTGTATGAATGTTGAAATCCGACCGCAGAGAGTATCCGATGCAAAACGATATTTTGAAATACTATCAAGCCCAAACTTCCATTATCTGCCAGCTAAACCTAAAACGCTGGAGGAAGAAAGGCACTTTCTGAGATTGAATCCCGAAAAACGAAGAAATGGAACTGAATTCAATTTCTCTATCATCTATAACGGGATGCATGTTGGGGCGATTTAGGCATTACCACTGAGGCGTTAAAAAAGCTGGAGGAATTTATTATTGAAAAAACGGATATAACCCGTATCGAAATAAGAATGGCAAAGCAAAACAAAGCCAGTCAGAGAGTCGCTGTTAAAGGGGGCTATAAAAAGGAAGGCATCCTGGCACAGATGCTATTTATTGAAGATAAGCGCTTTGACTGCTATCTATATTCCAAAATACTCTGACTTCTCATGGTGGTTGGTAAGGCTGAAGCAGTATTGTTGCGCGGCTTGGCGCTCAACGTCTTGGAAATAGCTCAGGTTTGTAGTAACTCTAATGCGGATCACTATTCGCATTCGTGCTGGCGATTGTACCGCAGGTCTGCTGTTTCAAGCACATATCGCATTTGCCATCATTGCATACCATACAGACGGTACAATCCGCGCAATTATGCTTCCTCCTGCCACCCTGTATTTCTTCAGGGACATAAAGCTGTCCCGGAATGCCGGGGGCGTCAATGAAAGGCATTTCCTACGGATTAGCTCCTTCCACGCTGTATCTGCAAACCCCGAACACCCATTCCCGCATCTGTTTTCTGGCCCTTCTGATATTCAAATATATTCGAGACTGCTGAAATAATCTCAATCAACCCCTTAATTCCCCAATCTTGGGGTACTTCTAAAGATGGGGACACTTCGACCTACCCCCAGAGCACGGCTCCGATTATAGCTCTAAGTGTCAGCCGACTTGGTGACCCGGGGGGACTTCTTTTTCAGCAATCTCATTCTAATGGAATACCGAATACATATTCTGTGATTTAGGTCACATTGTGTTATGTTTTTTTCGGACATAAAATGTGAGGTGCTGTGGACAGTTTAGTTAAGCAACAGGTCGATGCTCTCTTGATGCGAAAGGATTATGATCGTGTACTTGATCTCTGTCAAGCGGATAAGCATGCCTGGAAAGCTTTGCGTACTAGTCTTTATGCAACCGACGAGCACCTGTACTGGCCAGCAATAGAAGCAATAGCCCGTTTGATGCAGAGATGGTGGCAGGCAGGCCATGAGGAGCAGGTTCAGGAATACATTAGGGGGCTTTTCTGGTCATTGAATGACGAATCCGGAGGTATTGGCTGGAATTCTCCCCAGACCATTGCCGAGATCATCGTTATGATTCCTGAACTGATAGAACCCTATGGCGGAATGATTATTCACTATACTATGGAGGAATCGCTGCTGGTTCAGAGCGGACTGTGGGCTATCGGTCGCCTGAGCAGGCGTATAGAACCGGCGGTGAAATCCTTCAAGAACATAGTCCTGGCTACCTTCGAAAGTGATGATCCCCAAACCCTCGGATTAGCCGCATGGGCTATGGGTGAAGTTAGTTATGCGCCGGCACTGCCTTTGTTGGAATCCCTCAAAGATCGAGAAGAACGGGTACAGATATATATTGATGGTGACTTCTACCAGAAAACCATTAGCGAGTGGTCTCGGGACGCAATTGTGAAAATAGCTTCCTAGTGAACGAAGAGGATTGTGGTCAGGGGCTATTCGTTTAAAAGGCTCACCGGCTAGCCCACAGAGCAAGTCAAGGATTCTAAATCGCGTTTCTATCCTTTGTCAATATAAAACAACAACTCCCTAACTTCTGCTTATGGTGTCGCATATATTAATCCGATCGTAAGCGTCAATGTTTGAAGTCTAACGTTCTGTCCAGACAGATTCTAACGGACCGGTAATTTGGATGAATTTTAATTTGAATAGCATATCCTCATACTTGTAAGGCTTGTTCAAGAATATCCAGAGCTTCACTGCAGAGAGAAAATCATCCTAATATTTTCAGCATAGCTCTTGCCGCCTGGCGCATTATTAGTGACGTATTCAATTGTAGTGTACACGAGCTCCCGAACCAACTCCTTCGTCATTTCCTCGATTCTTTCCCTATCCTCATTCGAAAGCCTGTGTAATTTCTTAGCTGTCTTGTTCCACTGAGCTTTCCGCATAGACTCCGCATTTAGAAGAAGAGCATCCTTGGTCTGGTTAATTTGGTCATTAAGTGATTGCCCAGATTGCCCCACCTCTCGCCTATCAATCATTTCAAGCTTCCTCTGACTTAATATTATACAAGGTATTTGACCCGAAGCTTCTTGTACTCCGTGTTGCTGAAGAGCATGACGTATTCATTGTGACCTATTTCTCTTGATACTTGCTCTACTATCGTCTCACATTCATCCCGTGTCTGCCCGTGAATCATACTGAATAGATTATAAGGCCAGACTATATTTGTTTTGCGTTCGTAGCAGTGGCCAACTGCTCTAATCCCGGCCAGTCTCTTGCCTAATTCCTCTACTTTGTCAGACGTAACCTTCCAACATGCCATCCCGTTAGCCATATAGCCAATGCTTTGGTGACTTATTGAGGCTCCATAGCGGCGCACAATCCCTCTTGTCATGAGACAGCGGCACTGCTCTAACAAAGAACTTATTTCCATACCTAGACGATTTGCGAGCGTATCGAATGGTCTTGATATCAGCGGTATATCGCTCTGCAGTTCTGTAATCAGTAAGCGATCTGCTGGGGATAGATGCGCCCTTCCACCATTGAAGCCGCTGACTCCCACCTTTCCCGTTTGTGTTGGACATCCTTCACCGTTTGCGTCAAAATAGTTGATTATCTTATAGGTTCGTAACCTAGGCAGATCGAACAATATTTCAGCTCCTAAGCAGTTTTTTATATCGGCCAATTCAGCCTGAAGATCAATAGCGGCAGGAGGGGTCAATGTGAACCATAAATTGATTTCATGGTCTCGTTCATAGCAGTGACCTACATCTGGTCTTTCGCTTATGGTTTTTCCTGCCGAATATATGCGATCTGTCGCAATTTTCGCTGCAACCAGTGTGCTTCTATAGCCCAATGTGCTTGCATTGAAGACAGGGCTTATTATTCGAACAACCCCCGTGTCCTTAAGCCGTTTCACTCGATCAATCACCTCCCGTTCGCTTATGCCAAGCGTAAGCCCCAATATAGCGAACGGCTCGCGATCGATTGGAAAGTGTGCTTGCAGCTCGTTGAGCAGCATTCTATCTACGTAGTCGAGTTCTCTTGAAGATATTTTGTTCTTCTCCATCACAAATTGCTTCTTATTAATCTTTTGTACTCGTAGACATCGGTTGATGAACGCAATAGGGCTCCTCGGCAAGATAATCGCCACTCGTCTCGAAAGCACGGGCACGGCATCCTCCGCATACCACTTCAAATTCACATATACCGCATTTACCCTTGATTTTGGACAAGTCACGCAGTTCATTAAAAAGCGGAGATTCCTGCCATATTTCGCCAAAGCTACTCTTCCTGACGTTCCCTGCTTCTACATCTAGATATCCGCATCCTTGTACACGGCCCACATGTGAGATGAAACAGAATCCAGTTCCAGCAAGGCAGCCCCTGGTGAGTGAATTCACACCCGTCGTCCGGGCACCCTCACTCCAAAGATGGGTCTCTATTGATCTTTGCTTTAGTATCCTCATATAGTGTGGCGCATCGGTGGGTTTAATAAACATTTTGTTGCCGAGTTCAACCTGTTTGTCAAAAATCCAGTTCAGGATTCGTTCGTACTCTTCGGGAGGCAGTTCTTGAGATGCTAGAGACTTTCCGCGTCCCGTGGGTACCAACATGAAGGGATGTAAAGCAACTGCTTTCATATCTAGCGCTAGTGTCAGCAGATCCTCAAGATAACGGGCGTTTAACCGCGTAATAGTACTATTGATCTGTACCTCAAGTCCTGCTTCGATGGCATTCTCTATGCCTGCGATAGCAGCGTCGAAGGAGCCTGATCTGCCTCTAAATTCATCCTGAAGCGTTGGGATGGGGAAATCGATACTGATTGCTAGCCGTGAGATTGAGATTTCTTTCAACTTTGCACATACTGCTTTATCAATAAGTGTGCCATTGCTCCCTAATGCGACGCGTAATCCTTTTTCACTAGCGTATTTTGCGATATCAAAAAAATCATTACGATATATTGGCTCTCCACCAGTAAGTATCAGTACTGGTTTACCTACCCTCACTATACTATCGACCAGGTTGAAGCATTCCTTCGTGGTAAGCTCACCAGGGTAGTCTTCATTCGTAGAGGAAGCCCGGCAGTGGGCACAATGAAGATTGCAGCTACGAGTTATCTCCCATGCTACTAGTCGAGGACCCTGTGTTAACACTGAATCTATTTCTAAATCACTTCCTTAATTGATACCGATCTCATCATCGAAAAGGTAACAAGCAGGATCTTCTGCCCACACATCTCCGTTTACCGCCTCCGCCCGGACGCGGAGATTTCCATTGCATATGTCTAGATAATTACATCTTGCGCAGCGCCCTTTTAATAATTCCTTCCGATTCTTCAAACCCCGCATTAATGGATCCGAAGTATCGTTCCAGATGTCCCCAAATTTACGTTCGCGCACATTACCAAAGGAGTAATGCCGCCAGAACTGATCAGCGTGCACATTGCCCAACTCATCAACAGCACCAATCCTCCGTCCCGAGTTATTGCCTCCGTTTCTACGCAGCAGACCGAGGACTTCGTCAGCGCGATCAGGTTGATCATATCGTACTCTGAGATACACGTATACTCCATCCGCGTGATTGTCTACCGTGAGAATCTCTTTTTTCAAACCACGACCGTACATATTGCTCGTTCTATCGCATATCTGAGATATTATTAACCTGGTCTGTTCTGGGGAGACATCGTGAACCTGTTTATCGCCTGCTCTTCCAACATAGGCGAGGTGGTAGAAGCAGGCTCGATCGATATTCTCTTTTTCAAGAAGATCGAAAATCGCTGGAATATCCTGATAGTTGTCTCTCGTGATAGTAAATCTCAATGAGACCTTCAGCCCTTCAGCGACACAATTGCGAATCCCCTGAAGCGCTAGCGCATATGCTCCCTCTACCCCGCGGAAGCTATCGTTTCTATCGCCGATACCATCTAAGCTAATGCCTACCTCTCCAAAACCTGCGTTTCTAATGTCTCTGGCACGTCTATCTGTAATTAGGGTTCCATTGGTTGACAACACTGGCCTTACTCCAAGTTCTCGGGCGTAGGTGGCCAGTTCAAGAATATCTCCTCTCAACAGGGGTTCGCCACCTGAGAGCAGCAGCACTGGGACGTTAAAATCTGCGAGATCTTGTATAAAGGACTTAGCCTCTGAAGTACTTAATTCCCCGTCAGCTGGTATCTGTGTAGCATTGGCATAGCAATGGATACATTTTAGATTACAGCGTTTAGTACTGTTCCAGACCACGATTGGCGGCTGATTGGTAATGCTCCGTTCATTAGGAGCAACTTCACCGTAACGCAGGCTATCACCCGGAGCAGCAACTCCACATAGAAGTCTGGAAATGGATATCATAACTCAATGAATTCTAGTAGGTCGGCGAAAAAACAATTATCCAGCTGGGGAGATAACTAACCGTAACTACATAGTAACTGATCAACGAGATATAAGCAAACGGTTTCAGCTGCGCTATATTGATTGATTCGCAGGATAGCCCTGACACCATAACTTCTGATCAGAGTGTTACGGTCGTTACAATTCCCCATACTTCAGTATCTCAAGAGCTGGCAATCCTAATGCAACTGAGGTACAAGCATCTTGCATTCTTATAGACCTCCTTTCTTCTAACTTTCTCTTCGTGCTAAAGTTATTGCCACCCCATCACTTTTTCACTCACATCCGCACAGAGCTAAAAAAGTGTTGACATGATACAGAGCCTTAGTGTATCATTTTTGCCAGATTGATTTAAAAAAACCTGAAACAATTACTTCCTTGTTACGTTATGGCACTGACAAAACTTCTTACACAACATAAAGATGCCATTTTACAAAGATGGCTAAATCTCATAGCGGATACCTATCCCACTGAGGCTTCAGCTTTCTTAAAGGGAAAGGACAGATTCAGTAATCCGGTGGGATATACAATTGCCCAGGAAATTAACGCTCTATATGAAGAACTCCTCCAGGGCCGTGTTGATTCCAACCAAACCTCTACATCTCTTGACAATATTATTAGAATCAGAGCCATTCAAGACTTTTCCCCTCATGAAGCCGTCTCCTTTGTTTTCCTGCTGAAGAAAGCTATGCTAGAGGAGCTTAGAAGCGAAATCGAGAAAGAACAGTCTTTCAGAGAGTGGTTGGATTTCGAGCCCAGTATAGATAAGCTGGCATCCGTAGCATTCGACAAATATGTAGAATGCCGCGAGAAAATCTGCGAACTTCGAGTAAAAGAGGTGAAAGCCGATAGAGAGATAGCTGTTAAATTGCTTAACCTGGTAGGAGGGGCAAACATGGAGCACGGAGAGGTTATAGAATGACCGCCGTGCTGTTCTTCTTCGGGGTTATTATACCCTATATTGCTGTTTTAATATTCATCGTTGGAATCATCTATCGCGTTTGGAAATGGGCTCGATCGCCTGTCCCCTTCCGCATACCTACCACCTGCGGGCAACAAAAATCCCTCCCGTGGATCAAGGCAAGCAACCTCGAAAACCCTTCCAATACTGTCGGCGTAATAGGGAGAATGGCGCTTGAAGTGCTTCTGTTCCGTTCTCTCTTGCGTAACACCACAACTGAACTCAAGCAAGGGGTTCGGAAACTCGTTTATAAGGATAGCCTACTACTCTGGCTGGGGGCACTACTGTTTCACTGGAGCCTTCTTATCATTCTACTAAGACATTCAAAGTTCTTCCTCGAACCTGTGCCTTCCTTTCTGCTCCTCTTCGAAAGGTGGGATGGAATTTTACAGGTGTCCGTACCCTCATGGTTTCCCTCAATGTTTCCCATCCTGTTCATAAGCAATATCGTCATTTTGTTAGCCCTGACTTATCTCTTATTGAGGAGGGTCCTCACGTCACAGATACGCTATATCTCACTTCCCGCCGATTATCTGGTTGTTTTACTTATCCTGGGAGTGGTCACTTCAGGCATTCTCATGAAGTTCTTTTTCAAAGTGGATGTTGTGGGTGTTAAGGCGTTGGCTCTGGGGGTAATCACTTTCCAACCCTCGGTCCCCGCGGACGGAATTGGTCTGTTCTTTTACATTCACCTATTCCTCATTTGTGCTTTAATTGCTTACTTCCCCTTCAGTAAACTGATGCATATGCCAGGGATCTTCCTCAGCCCTACTAGAAACCTGGCAAATACCAACCGCATTAGCAGGCATATCAATCCCTGGGACAAACCTGTCAAGGTCCACACATATGAGGAGTGGGAGGATGAATTCCGAGACGTCATGAAGGACGCTGGATTGCCATTGGAAAAGGAACAATAATGTCCGATGAAGTAGCTGCACCAGAAGAATTATTAGAGATAGATTACAGACCTCCCAAAAAGGGTTGGATGGAGACCCCCGTTGAATTTAAAAAGGGCACTTACTGCTATGGTGCGCCGCTGAAACATCAGGAATATCTTGGGCTACCAAACCCGAGACAATGGCAGCCACCTGACGAGGACTGGCAACTACCGGAGAACTGGAAAGAGACAATACTCGAAGGGATGGATGAGCGCCTTAATAAATATCGATCCTTCCGGCTCTTCATGGATATCTGCGTGCGATGCGGTGCTTGCGCTGACAAGTGTCACTTCTTCATCGGATCGGGAGACCCAAAGAATATGCCTGTGCTCCGATCAGAGCTGATCAGGTCAGTTTACCGCAAACATTTCACCTTGCCAGGAAAGCTCTTCGGCAAAATGGGCGGGGCCAGGGAACTAACAGAGGATGTGCTGAAAGAGTGGTTCTACTACTTCTACCAGTGCACAGAATGTCGCCGTTGCTCTGTCTACTGTCCCTACGGTATTGACACCTGTGAAATAACGATGATGGGGAGAGAGCTGCTCAATCTGGTTGGATGCAATATTGGATGGATCGTTGAGCCCGCATCGAACTGTTTCAGGACGGGAAACCACCTCGGCGTCCCTCCCCACGCTTTTAAGGATACGATAGATTTTGCCGTAGACGAGATTGAGGAGTTAACCGGTATCAGGGTTGAGGCATCAGTGAACAGGAAGGGCGCTGAATTGCTCTTCATTACACCCTCTGCCGATTACTTCGCAAGCCCTCACTGGTATACCTTACTGGGCTATTTGATGCTTTTCCATGAACTAGGTCATGACTACACATGGAGTGCTTATGCCTCTGAAGGTGGAAACTTCGGACTTTTCCATTCCGCAGACATGGCGAAAAAGCTGAACGCCAAGATGTATGCCGAAGCTAAAAGGCTGGGAGTGAGATGGATACTAGGGGGGGAATGCGGCCATATGTGGAGGGTTATCAACCAGTATATGGACACATTAAACGGTCCAGCCGATTTTCTGGAGGAACCGGTATCCCCTATAACCGGCACGAAATTTGAAAATGCGAAGTCCACAAAGATGGTTCACATCTGCGAATTTACTGCCGACCTCATGCAGAACAATAAATTGCGGTTGGATCCAAGCCGAAATGACCACTGGAGGCTAACCTTCCATGATTCCTGTAACACAGCGAGGGGGATGGGACTCATTGAGGAACCGCGGTACATAATCAATAATGTATGCAACAATTTCTACGAGATGCCGGAGAATACCATAAAAGAGAGGACCTTCTGCTGCGGCAGCGGAGCCGGGATAGGTTCAGACGAGAATCTGGAAATGAGGTTGAGAGGCGGCCTTCCAAGGGCGAACGCGGTTAAGCATGTTCAAGAGAAACACGGGGTGAACCTCCTTACCTGTATTTGCGCCATTGATAGAGCGACCCTTCCAACTTTACTGCAGTACTGGGTTCCAGGGGTGGAGGTTAGCGGTCTTCACGAGTTAGTGGGGAATGCGCTGGTGATGAAGGGACAGAAGGATAGAACAACAGATATGCGCGGTACACCCTTTGAAGCAGAGGAAAGCTGATGTACGACGCGGGTAAAATTATCACAGGTATCGTTATCTTTCTTATTTTGATGACTGTGCCTATCTGGTATGTTATAGCTACCGGTCAAGCCAGTTATGTACCAGACCCCAAAGTCAACCCCAATGTGACGCAGTGCGTAGAGTCTACCGATTATATGATAAAGAATCACATGATATTGCTGGATGAGTGGAAGACCAGTTGTGTTCGTGATGGAATCTGTACCTGGGTAGCCAGCGATGGGGAAACATACAATACAAGCCTTGCCGGTACATGTCTGAGCAGTTGTCATCCGAGCAAGGCTGAATTCTGCGACCAATGCCACAGTTACGTGGGGATAAAACCCTATTGCTGGAATTGCCACATCAGCGGGGAGTAACAGATGGAAGTTGACAGGCGAGGATTCATAAAAATAGCAGGGCTCGTCGTTGCAGGGCTTGCGGTTCCGCCGGTTTTTAAAGTGTTCTCCAGTACCGAAATGCCGAAGACCCTGGATTCGGAAACACTGGCCAAGACCAAATGGGCCATGGTTGTCAAGCTTGAAAACTGCAAGGATGGGTGTACAGAGTGCATAGATGCCTGTCATAGCATCCATAACGTGCCCGATTTCGGAAATCCCAAGGATGAGATTAAATGGATATGGACCGATCCTTACGAGAATGTGTTCCCTGAGCAACAAAGCGAATTCACCGAAGAGAGTCTAAAAGAGGAACCCGTTCTCGTACTGTGCAATCACTGCGAAAATCCACCCTGCACGCGGGTGTGCCCGGTAAAAGCTACATGGCAGCGGGAAGACGGAATAGTCATGATGGACTTCCACAGGTGTATCGGGTGCCGGTTTTGCATGTCGGCATGTCCCTACGGGTCACGAAGCTTTAACTGGAGAGACCCACGGGAATATATCAAGGAGACCAATCCCGATTTCCCGACACGAACCAAAGGGGTGGTAGAAAAATGTAACTTCTGCGAGGAGAGGCTCCGTGAGGGCTTACTTCCGGCATGTGTGGAGGCATGCGAGGATAAGACTCTGGTTTTCGGCAATCTGGAGGATCCGAACTCGGAAGTCAGTAAGCTCATCTCATCAAACTACACCCTGCGGCGCCATTCCGGACTGGGTACAGCGCCCAAGGTCTACTATCTACGCCAGGACGGTACTCATGTTTGAAAAAGTACTGACCGGAGGCCGATTATACAAGGCATGGATGCTTCTGCTTCTCGCTATCATAGGGGCAGGTGTTATCTGCTACCTTATACAGTGGTTCTACGGACTGGGGATAACAGGCATGAGCCGGGATGTCTCCTGGGGCCTTTATTTAGCCAATTTCACCTTCTTCGTCGGTGTGGCAGCCTCAGCAGTAATGGTCGTTTTACCATATTATCTACATAACTACAAAGCATTTGGAAAGATAACTATTTTCGGCGAGTTCCTGGCCGTTTCTGCGGTGATAATGTGCATTCTCTTCGTTACTTTGGACCTGGGCCAACCAACGCGGATTCTAAACCTCGTACTGCACCCATCTCCCAACTCCATTCTTTTCTGGGATGTCGTTGTTCTTTCAACATACATGTTACTTAACCTGGTGATAGCATGGCATATGTTGAATGCTCAGCGCAACGGCGAGGCCCCGAAGCCCTGGGCTAAATGGTTAATCCTGATCTCCATCCCGGTGGCCGTCAGCATTCACACGGTTACAGCTTTTATATACAGTGGACTGGCAGCAAGGACCTTCTGGCTGACCGCCCTAATGGCACCACGTTTTCTGGCATCAGCATTTGCTTCCGGGCCTGCTCTACTGATCATACTTTGCCTTATCATGAAAAAATTCACCAGTTTTGATGCGGGTAAGGAGGCCATTAATAAACTGACGCAGATCGTCACCTATGCAACAATTATCACTGTATTCTTTTTCATAGTAGAGCTTTTTACCGTATTCTACAGTCAAATTCCGGAGCATATGACCACATTTCAGTATCTTCTATTCGGAGTAGATGGAAATACTGCACTCGTACCATGGATGTGGACTGCCATAATATTCTGGATTGTCGCTATCGGCATTCTACTCACACCCAGCACACGCAAGAAGGAAACGACTGTACTTATCGCCATGGTATTGATATTTATATCCATGTGGATAGATAAGGGGATGGCCCTGCTGATACCTGGATTTATCCCCTCGCCTCTGGGTCATTTTACTCAGTACTTCCCCACAGCACCTGAGGTGTTTGTAACCCTTGGAATCTGGGGGATAGGTTTCCTGATACTCACTATCTTCTATAAGCTAGCCATCTCGGTCAAGGAGGAGATAGGGAACGAAGAGCCAGCTCATTAGCTATCTTCTTCACTCGCTTCGTCACTAACATTCCTTAAGGCAGTCAAGCGGTGATCTCGTTCATGTGGATATATACCGGCTGGTAATCATTAAGAAACCTGTTGGAACGGTCTCAATCAACCCCCTAATCCCCCAATCTTGGGGGATTTTTTTAGGCTGGGGGACACCCCCAGACCCCCGGCAGGAAGTATCCTGCACCTCTTTTTCAGAAGGAACCCTCCGGTAGGTGTTTCCCCGATGGACTCCACTGTATAGCTACTTAGTGCCAACAATTTACCGTTTTCAATACGGGAAACGACTTAGCGATGGTGTCAATAGTGTCCTGGACACCGCACATGTGAGTGTTGACATAGCTGGCTATGAAATTATATACTACTAAAGGACGATTTGCCCGCAATCCTTATCCACTTGTTATCTAACAAAGCTTTCTAGGCATTTTGGCTTACTGCGGAATAAGCGTATTGGTCGATGTAGTCCTGTAACCGTAGGAGGTAACCTGTAT
>JAVLBD010000129.1:0-4218 GCA_031581405.1 Dehalococcoidia bacterium | reverse complement strand
CAAACTTTATAGGAGGGAAATGATGACGACCTTTGAGACGATAACTGTTAGTTCAGAAAACCGCATAGCGAATATTCAGTTGAATCGACCGGATAAAGCTAATGCAATAAATGCCACAATGTGGAAAGAACTAAGGGATGTATTCGATTGGGTTGACCGAACTCCGGAAGTCCGGGTAGCCGTGCTGAGTGGTCAAGGAAAGCATTTTTCAGCAGGCATCGACTTAGAGTTTCTTGCGAGTATCTCTACTGAGACGAGCGATCTTTCGGACGGAAGAAAGCAGGAGTATCTACGTCAACTTATCATAGGACTGCAGGACTCCGTTACAGCAATAGAGCGCTGCCGAAAACCTGTTATTGCAGCCATTCACGGGGCCTGCATGGGCGGTGGAATTGATTTCATCACAGCCTGCGACATACGCTACGCGACGACTGATGCTCGCTTCTCTATCAAAGAGGTAGATCTTGCCATCGTTGCAGATACGGGTACCTTGCAACGATTGCCCAGGATTATAGGGGATGGCCTGTTCAGGGAATTGGCCTATACAGGTCTTGAATTTAATGGTGAAAAGGCCCATTCGATGGGCCTCGTGAATACGCTATTCCCCGATCAATCAAGTTTATCTATAGGGGTCAGGGAGTTGGCCACAGCAATCGCGGTCAAATCTCCATTGGCTATACGGGGGATCAAAGAGACCCTGATCTACAGTCGTGACCATACCGTGGCCGAGGGGCTTAATTATATAGCTACATGGAATGCGGCAATCGGCTTGTCCAAAGATGTGCAGGAAGCTTTTGCCGCGTATATACAGAAACGGTCTGCTGAATACGAGGACTAGAATGCCTAAACAGGAGCTACAGTGATCTAGCTGTCGCTTCTGGGCGTGCAGCGATAGGGTTTGTCAAGGGCCGTTACGGATTGAGAGCTTTGAGAATGTCTCCGTTCAAGCCAGGGAACTGTGAAAGCCAGTTCAATCGTTCATTCTTCAAGTTTTGTGATAGCTCATCTATCTGTTCGTCATCATAGTAATTATTAAGGTCGAAGCGGTCCACGTCGACATCGGGGATCGCCGCAGGCACATCATATCCCCAGAAATCGTCTCGAACCCACTTGATTTTATCCCTCGCAATCATCTCCAGTATTTTCACCGAGTCTCTTACAGAGATGTTCTGCCCCCTGACCATGCCCCCAACAGTCCCCGTATTCAGGGAAAAGCACTGGATATCCGGATTAGCCCGGAGGATATCGAGGAACATGTTTCCCTCCTCGGTCCGGGAACCGACGATAAAAGGGTTTGTGCCCACTACCCTGAGCGATTTGCCCGCCTCGGTTGGGTCTCCGGCCGAGGTCTCTACAGACTCGCCCAACATGAAAGTCGCTGCCGCCCACTCCTGGCCAAGACGGGCGACTGGAGGCACGATGTCCTGTCTCCTGGTGATGAACACGATGAAGTCCACTTTCTCCAGATCTACGCTATTGTCGGTGAACGCAATGTCTCTTCTCTTAACCATCGCACGGCCATTAGAGGTAAAGCTACTGTCGAAGAAATCGACTTTCCCGGTTTCAGGATGCACGAATACATTCTCCAGGATTGCCCTCGGGCTCAGTGCAGCCGCATACAACAGAGGTTGAGAGCTAGGCTCCAGGCTATCAGTCTTTATATAAAACGAGTCCTCCGTACCAACGGCAGCGCCGTCCTTCTTGAATATGACCACGTCGTCCTGCCGAATAACGACGGTCTCGGGATAGCCCAACCAGTGCGAATGGCAAGAAAGGCTGGTCTTGCCTGTACCGCTGAGACCGAACAGCAGAAAGCCGAAATCCCTTAACTCCTTGCCTCTGTATACGCGTAATTGCTTGCTTGCCGCATGAAGACCGAGATGTCCCTGCTTCTTTGTCCAATACATGATCTGCCTAAGCATGGCCTTCTTATTCTCGCCCTTATAGTCGCTCCCGAGGATAATCGTTAATCCGGCTGCAGGAAAAACAAGTACCTTTTTCTCGGGCCACTCCGGCACGGTTAGCGCTACGAAGTCGGGCTCCTTCCCTTCAGACGGGAACAGTGTATTGCCCCACATCAATGGGAGCCTCGCGTACTCGGCTGTGACATACAACCTGCAGTGCTTCTTGAACCCCGGTGTTGAGCACATGACTCTGTCCAGCGCTATTACTTCTTTCTTCTTCAGATAATCTAAGACTTTATAGATGAGATCCGCTTCTTCCTGGTCAGGCTGGTCCAGTATTACCTCAGTCAGCTTCGCCATCCTGTTTCGCACGTTGGTCGTTACGGAGAGGTTACCGAATTCGCTAATAACCCCGCCATTCTCCAAGGCCCATGCACGAAGGCTCTCCTCCGATGGGTTATCTATGATCTTCTTAGGCTCAAACCTTTTCCCTAGTATCTGCTCCATTTGTTTCCTGCCTCTCAGTTCGGTATTCCACGCCTAATAATATATGCAAGCTATATTAGATTGTACCACGAAAACCGAAATTCGACCGCTCACGACCTAAAGTTGAGATGTATCATGTATATAGTATGCGCAACGAATGTCTTCTAAGGGATTTTGGATATCAGGTAAGGGTGGGATTCTGTATTCCCTGGCTCAGGTGCTTCAGTCTCCTGTGTGAAAAAACCCTGTCACAAATAGAAAAACTTATAGAAGCTGTCTGAGTCGCCACAAGGAAATAAAGAAGGGCCTTGTCAATTCACGTATATAATGAGACCACTGAGAAAGAGGTACAGGAAACTTCCTGCCGGGGGTCTGGGGGTGTCCCCCAGCTTTAAAAAACCCCCCAAGATTGAGGGCTATAGGGGGTTGATTCAGACTGTTTAAATAGTCTCTAATACTTTATGAACTACCTTGACTTATATCCGATATTGACATTAAAATTGCTCGACATGGTGGAGGTGTACTATGGATAGTCTTAACATCTTATATTTAGTTTTATCACTTGTGGCATTGCTTGTTTGCGCATTCTTTTCAAGTGCTGAGATTGGCTTTATCAAATTGCAGCGTTTCAGGCTAAAGCATTTGGAGGACGAGGGTGTTCATGGTGCTGATCGGGTAGCCAGAATTATGGAGCACCCGGAGAAATTTCTCTCCACAGTACTTACCGGTATCAGCTTTGCTGAAACTATCGTTGTCTCTCTCGGAACGATCTTCATCGTTGCGCTTATAGGCGAGGCTTTGGGAACACCGATTGCTATCTTGCTCATAGCAATAATACTGCTCATATTCGCTAAGGTAATCCCGAAAACGATCGCAGCACAGCACCCGGAGCGAATTGCCCTCCTTTACGGCAGGACAATAGAATTACTAATGAGTCTACTCAGTCCTGTCGTTTTAGTATTGAGCTGGGTGGCATCAGGAATTAACCGTATCTTTCATTTAAGTACTATGCCTAGGGCGTTGATAAGCATAGAGGAAATAGGCACCATAATCTCAATAGGTGAAGAGGAAGGGGTGGTAGATGAACACTCAGCTGATATGCTGCGTAAGGTGGTTAACCTGGGAGATTGTCAGGTAAAAGAGGTGATGACCCCGCGCACCGAAGCGATATGGCTTCAGCAGGGATCGACACTTGCGGATTTTTTCAAGGTATACGCTGAGTCCCCTGCACAGCGCTACCCGATTTATGAGGAAACCTATGATAACGTTAAGGGTATGCTCTCTATAAGAGATGTGCTAACTGCCCTGTCCCAGGGGTCGATAGATCGCAAAGGTTTGGTTACAGACCTCGCTCGTCCCGTTTACTTCGTTCCCGAGAGCAAAACGGTGGGTGAATTATTTGGCGAAATGCAAGAAGAAGGGTATTTCATGGCGGTCGTTGTGGATGAATATGGGGGTTCCTCTGGAATAGTGAGCATAGATCAACTGATCGAGGAGATCGTGGGGGAGGTAGAGGAAGATATTATAGGAGCTACTAAAGCGTTCAAGGTAGTTGGGGAACAGGCCTATAAAATACTGGGTAGCATGCGCATCGATGAGGCTAACGAACAGTTGGGATTAGGAGTGCCCGAAGGCGATTACAAGACAATCGGTGGCTTCGCTCTCAACCTTTTCGGGCATCTTCCACAGGAGGGAGATCAGATTACCCATGACGATTTGAGGTTAGTGGTGGCTCAGGTGAAAGCAAATAAAATCTCCCGTCTATTTGTAACTAAAGAGGCGAAAAAACTTGCGCCGGATGATGTTATGGTTGAAGAACCCTCTGGAG
>JAVLBD010000128.1:0-4255 GCA_031581405.1 Dehalococcoidia bacterium | reverse complement strand
TAAGATAAAGTGGACAGCGGTCAAGCTACCACCCCGCAAGAGCAAAGATGAGCCCGCATGTATCTGGGATATTACGCTGGAGGAGTAGAGGGGATCAGGAGAATACATTAGCGGTATTGGGATTGATGAGTAATTGCCTGCTTTAGACGGTATCAGGCATTTGGCGTTTTTATAATTGCGAATGGCCCAAGAGACATCCTTCTATCCTGGTGCAGGCGATTTCTCTTCAGTAATTCATCTAAACCGCCCTGCTTAACATAATCATTGAAGCATCTCCAATGCTCCCTACCTGCAATGAACTCTATTGCTTTCACCGAAGTGGAAACTGGAATTCGCGGTAAAGGCATCTTGTAATCAATAAAAATCAGGTTGCCTTTCATCTTCACTACTCTTTTCATTTCCGAGATTACTGTATCTCTATCTGCCCTTTCTTTCTCATGCAGTGACATTGAGATGGAGGCATAATCAAACATGTTCTCATCGAACGGTAGGTTCAGTGCGCTTGCTGTTTGAAAGGAGACATATCTGAAATTGTGTTCCCCCCTTTTATTTTCAGCTACTTCTATCACACGAGGATTCAAATCGATCCCATCGGCGATAATACCCATCTTCGCATAATGAAGTGCAAGGGCTCCTGTACCGCAACATACATCTAATGCCCTATCCCCCGGCTTCATTCCCGCAAACTCAGGAATCTGAATCCTGATAGTGCGCATTAGGGGTTCAATAATCCTGTTCAGGACCCACGGTACACACCGGGAGTTTTCGTTCATAATGGCCGTCGTATCTTTGTAGACTCTTCTACTTGAGACTGCTGGTAAAATCTCCGTCAATCTCTATAACCCCCCTAGTCTTGGGGGTCTCTACTGTAGTTTTTTTGGGTAATGAGAAGACCTTTGGGAGGAATGGCTGTGGACACTGTAGATTCTACGCTTCTTTTAACAACTGATATCATGCTGAAAGCTGTCTTGATTCTAAATCGCTTACAATATCACCAAGTCCAATTTCCTCCAACTTTGACTTCGCCTGGAGGCCACTTGTGACATCCCATCCTCTCAGTTTATAGTAGTCGTCTTTCATTGCCTCAAACTTCTCTCTATCCACCACTTCGCCCTTTCGAGAGATTATATCGCCATCCTTCCCCGGCGCCAGACATTCGGGGTTGAGACCTACTGTCCTGAGCGGCCTGGTATAGAAAGATTCATCTAATACGTCACCCTCTCGCCCGTGGTGACCTTCCCTTGCGAGGATAGCCCTTTGCAGATTGAATATCCTTTCGCCTATCATGTTTAGCTCATCCTCGTCCGTGTCCCTTCCAGTAACCGCAAGGAGCATCTTGCTCTCAAGAGTGGGATCGCCCACATGATCTTCTGAATACCTGACACTTGCGGCATTGTTCAAGGCGAAATCGCAGAGGATAAGGCTATCCCTGACGCAATGGCGATCCTGAATCTTTTTAACTGCCAGGGCTTTCCCATCATACGTAGAGAAGTCTACGGCGAGTTCGCTTCCCCAGAACCTCTTTGCGATACGGCGAAACACGTCGCTGGTTAGATAAGCTGTCTGAACCTTGTTTACCCAATCCAGCCACAGGTACAATGGCAGGCCCATTTCGTGCAACTGATTTATGGGCTGCCTCGGTTCCATTGCGTACATTAGCCCGTGGGCGACAAACATTCTGGGCTCGTACAGCGTGAGATGTCCTGCTTTTGATACATAATAAGTAATCAGCTCCCTGGCTTTATCGCCAATAGATTCGGCTGCTCGAACGGTACCGTTAGCAAGAACATCCCCGAAACCCTCCCTTAGCGATATCTTCTTCACTAGTGTCTCTATGAACTCAAGGCTGCCGAGATTTAGTATAGACATGCCTGTATCGACATCGGTCAGGATTCCGCCACGGTAGCACCTCCCCAGCCAGATTATCATAGCCGCAACGGAATTCGTATCAACCCCGTAATCGTCGCAGAGCATGTTCGCATAGAAAGGCACCTCAATGCTCTCAGGACGCCATTCTCCGTAGTGAAATTTAGCCATATCCTGATAGAACTGGGCACCCGTGCACATAAACTTGCTCCGTGTCCCGTCCTTGGCCTCGCAATCGGCTCTGATGCATCCCCGGATGCAGCCGTAGCAGGCGACACGTCTCATTTTCGGGCCTGGCATCAGCCCTTTTTGGGCCATCGGCATACCCTTTGTTAGCTCCCGGGCATATCTTGCGACCTCACGAAGGCCATCCGGGTCCGCTGCAGTTAGCTTTCCGCTGCCTCTTACTGCGATAGCTTTCAGCTTTTTTGCTCCCATAACTGCTCCGAGGCCGCTGGAGCCAGAGGCACCATCGTCGGCAAGTACAATAGCGAAACTGACAAGGTTCTCGCCGGCAGGGCCAATAGCAGCTACTCTTACTGATTTTCCTAGCTCACCTTTAAGCGTTTTCCTCACTACAATGGCGCCCATGCCCCACAGATGTGAGGCGTCCTTTAACTGGACTTTCTCATCGTGTATCTCAATGTAGACCGGTTTTTCAGATGCACCCTGGACGATAATGCCATCGTAACCGGCAAACTTGAGTTGGGCACCCCAGCTCCCCCCTAGATTGCAGTAGGTGAAGTATTCTGGGGTAGTGGCAGGGGATTTGCCCTCGATGCCCCATCTGGAGCCGGCCAGTCCGGTAAAACCTGTTAGGGGGCCGGTCATGAATATCAGCCGATTCTCCGCATCGAAGGCGTTCACAGCTGGTTTCACTTCATCCCAGTAGATCTTGGTAGCAATGCCCCTACCACCGAGAAAGCTATTTGCATAATCCGCTGTAGAAATTGTGCTAATGCTTCCTGATGACAGGTCCACTCTCAAAATTTTACCGCTATAACCAAAGGATGCCATATTTACTCTCCTTTTTTTGCCATCTATCTATAAAGCAATCGTTGCCTGATTATACCAAATCCCTGCTGCCGTATGATATCATAGTAAGTGTACAACTGGAGTTTGACAATGGAAAGCTCTTTAAGATGCACCTATACCATTGATTGCGAAGAAAAGTCTGTAAAAGAGCAAGCACAAACGTTGGCCAATGGTCAGGAATCAGCGATAGAGAAAGCTGTAACTCTCTTCTATTTCGTAAGGGACCAGATTAAATATAATCCCTACGTGCCACTCTATACTCTTGATGACAATAAAGCGAGCGCCACGTTAATGAGAGGCGAGGGGTATTGTGTGCAGAAGGCGATCCTTATGACTGCTCTGGCCAGGGCGGCAGGTATTCCAACCCGTCTCGGGTTTGCCGATATACGTAACTATATAGTTCCTGAAAAAATAGCTAAGGCTATGAAGGGGAACAACCTGTTCATATATCACGGCTATGTCGTTCTATATCTGGATGGAAAGTGGGTAAAAGCCACTCCAACCTTTGATATAAAAATGTGTGAAGAAAATAGCATTATTCCAGTGGAATTTGACGGCAGAAACGATGCTCAGTTCCATCGGTACAATCAAGAGGGGAAATTACATATTGAATACGTTCAGGATCATGGCTACTATGACGATTTCCCCTGGGAGCAAATGTGTGAGGCCAGAATCGGGCACTATTGAACCGGATACACTTTGCACAATAATGCACGATTACACCACCCACCGGACAGCTCGTCGCAAGCCTCAGGCTCGTCAAGTGTGAGCACATTGGCATTGGATTCCCAAACCCCGCTCAGCACCGGCTCGTTGGCTGACATTTCAGGAAACCACCAGTTAGCCTCGCAATTTACCACGTTGGGCAATATACCGTCGTTGTATCTTGCCTTTTGCTTGATCCTTCCTCTTCTGGTCTCTATATAGGCCCAATCGCCGTCATCTATCCCCAGCTTCTGTGCAGTATCAGGGTGTATATCCATTAGCGGATCCGGGTGTTTCACCCGCCCCAGCTCACGCTGCATGAACTCAGACTTGAACATAGGCATGAAGGTACCACCGGTGTTCAGAATGAGTGGATAGTCCTTGGCAACCTCGGGGGTACTAATAGGGCTTTCCGGTGGCTCAGCATAGTAGGGAAGTGGGTCGTAATCCAGTTTTTCCAGGATACTGGAGTAGAGCTCGACCTTCCCTGAAGGGGTGGGGAAGCCGGTTTTCAACCAGGGTTGCATGTCGAACTCATCCGGGAACAGTATCATCCTCTCAGCGAACTCTTTGAAGCTGATACCAGTGGGCTTAAGGCGGTATTCACTGGCCTCCTCGAGCGTCTTCCATGGCCAATACTCCTCTCCCT
>JAVLBD010000127.1:0-4258 GCA_031581405.1 Dehalococcoidia bacterium | reverse complement strand
GCATGTGCTGCGCATGTCTTACACATCCTACTCCCTCCCCTTTAAGTGTCTAAAAATATTTTACACTATCCAATAGGATTGTCAAGTAGGCGAGATCTCCACAGCCGCACCTCATTGTTCGCAAGCCTCCACTATTTCGGTGGTCGAGCCTCCTGCCGGTTTGCTGCCTTGTCCCATTTTTACCCCAACAGCGGCTTGTAGAAAGGTTATAGATGCTGTATATCTTTGTACCATCCGTATGGATTCCCATCCGCCCAGGCTCTGAATATCCAGGGTGTGGACGATGCTTTATCTCCCGTATCTATATTTAGCATATAGCATGGTACATGCGAGACATAGACCAATGCCATTCCATATGATCACTTGGGTAAGATCGTAAACAATACCATAGAACATCCAGCTGGTAATGCCCAATGCCAGCATTAACGTGAAAGGCAAACTGATTTCCCGTGCACTCTTTAGACTGTAAATACGCCAAATTTGTGGTACTAAAGAAAAGGTTGTGAGTGCTCCACCCAGTAATCCTAATACTTCTTTCCAATCCAAGACTACCTTCCTTTCATAAACAACGTTGAGTCGTTCAATTCATACTACTCTATCCATGACTTACGATAGTAGCCATGTACCAATACTTTATCAATGGAATGACACCAACGCAAATGTGCTGCTGTTCAAGCCCAACAGTCCATGTATGCTCTACACTTGAATAGAAACTATCGTGGGAGGTGCATTGGTATACATGTCGTACAGGAGGGTTTTACCAAGGAAATGACAGAATTAGTTAGAGGGCTACCCACAATAGGTGGCCCTTTTTCTCACCAACACAACCTCATGATGCAAGGTTGTAACTACGGTATACCCGCACGGGTAAAGCCGTAGGCATAACCCACCTAGCTACAATATGTCTATTGTTTTACAATCGCCAACATACTAGACGAGTACAAATCCTTGCCATTAGAGGAGTAACCGAGTAGAATATGTATAGATACATAAATGCGTTTTGGAGTGCCTCTCCTGAAAAAGGGGAGGCATTTTTCCGAGAGGAACTAGCGGAAAGCTAGGATATAATATGACATTAGACTTTATCTTTCACCCCCGCTCGATAGCAGTAGTGGGTGCGAGCGCGGGCCCCTGGAACGCTGTCACACAGCTATTCTTGGATACCCTGATCCAGTTCGAATACAAAGGTGAGATCTACCCGGTCAACCCAAAGTTCGAAGAAGTTTCGGGTCTGAAGGCGTACCCCAACGTTAAAGATGTGCCCGGACCGGTGGATCACGTTATCTGCATGATTCCCGCGTCGGCGACGCGCCAGCTCCTTAAGGACTGCGTAGCCAAGGGAGTAAAAACTGTTCACCTTTATACCTCGGGCTTTGCCGAGACTGGCGAGGAGGATAGAGCAAGGCTGCAGGATGAGCTGGTATCCATCGCCCGCAGCGGTGATCTACGCATCCTCGGCCCCAATTGCATGGGGATATACTATCCACGCTCCGGTATCTCCTATTGTGCTGACTTCCCCAAGGATGCTGGCACCGTGGGCTTTATCGCACAGAGCGGAAGCTATTCAATCCTCGTAACGCGGGGGGCAGGTGCCCGTGGGGTGCGCTTCAGCAAAGTAGTGAGCTACGGTAACGCCAGCGACATAAATGAAACCGACCTCCTGGAATATCTGGCGCATGACCGGGAGACAGAGGTTATTGCTGCCTATATCGAGGGAACCAGGGACGGGAAGCGTCTGCGAAAGGTGCTTACCGAAGCGGCAGCGAAAAAGCCGGTGATCATTATCAAGAAAGGCGGCACCGCAGCAGGTAGCCGTGGTGCGCTCTCCCATACAGGGGCTCTGGCCGGCAATGACGCGGTGTGGGAAGCGCTGCTGAAGCAGACCGGCGCCATCCGCGTGGAGGATTTCGAGGAGATGATTGACCTGCTGGTAACGTTCCAGTTCTTTCCTCTTCCCCGGGGACGGAAGGTAGCTGTGGTGGGTCTGGGGGGTGGTGCCAGCGTGCGGGCCTCAGACGAATGTGAACGCGGAGGGCTTACCCTTCCCCCATCTCCAGAGGCGCTGGTTACTGAGATTGAGCGCATTATCCCCGTGGCAGGCAGCATGCTGAGAAATCCCTTTGACATGGGTAACTACCGCAACGACTGGGCTGCTGCACTGAAGCATATTGATGGCTGGGCAGAGCCGGATATGTTTCTGTGGCAGATTGCCCCGGAGATCGAGCCTTTTATGGAAGGTATATATCGCGAGTTCTGTAGAGATGTGAGAGGCCGCACACTGGAGGCGTTCCGTGGCCTGCAGAAGCCGACTGCTGTTGTTGTCCATGGAGTAGAAGCCAGCTACGGCTTAGAGACTCTGCAGACCGTAAAGGCACTGTGCGCAGAGCGCAAGATGCCCTTCTATCCTTCGGTTTACCGAGCAGCACGGGCAATCAGCAGATACATGGACTACCGTTCCCGGCGCGGTGATCAATAAAACCGTAGCGGGTTAATCCCTCTGGTGATCAACGTATGCTTGCGTCCCAGTTCCCATGGGTTTAAATGGACACCTCAGGCGGGACCGATGAAAAAGAGGTGCCCCGATTATATCGGGGCCGGGGGTCTGGGGGTGTCCCCCCGCTTTAAAAAATCCCCCAAGATTGGGGGATTAGGGGGTTGATAGAGACTATTGATACAGCCTCCAAGCAATCGGGACCGAGGAGTCTATGTATGAAAGAAGTCGTTAAATTAAGTGGCTTTATTTTGCTCATCATCGGCACTCTCGGGCTTCTAATCAATGAGTTTGTTTTCGATTGGGGAAGAGCTGCCACCATAACTTTCGCTGCTTTTAATATTGCGGGGCTTGCCACTTTAGCTGTTACCCACAGGGGTATGAGAAAGACATAAAAGCATACATGGTCATTGAGCAGAATCCATGCCTTGATAGCCTGGAGAAGTGCGAAGATATGATCAGGTATTACGGACAAGCTCGTGTATTGCAGTGCAAGTTAAAGTGTTCTCGTGACCGGATAGGTTTAACTTTCCCTCACCGATGGAGTATAAAGAGGTAATCGAAGGTTTCGCCTTGAATGTACGGATAAGGAATCTCACCAACGGGTTGAAGTCAGCCAGGGGGTCTATCCTTTGAAATACCTTCTCCAGCCTTAGGTTCATCTCCAGGGAAAAATCTTCATCCTCAAGCTTCACGACATGTGTGTGAGGAAGCTCCATCTGTGCCATTGGATCGAACTTGATATCCGTTTTAGTCAGGTTCCATTTGTTCGTTTCGGATGTCAGGTAAAGAAGCTTGCTCGTATCGAAGAGTATTAACGGCTTTATTTGGGCATTCTCAAATCTTCTTGTTGTGACAATATCCGCGAAGATAACTGTATATTCCTCGTCGTAGACCCTACCCCAATCCCAGTACTCGATAATGCCCAGCGGAGAGAAGTTTAACCAGTTATGGTCGCGGTACACCAGCCCCTCGATATTTAAGGTTCCCCCCTTTGTTCTGAAGGTGCCCTTGGCGTGGCCACGTGGCTGGGGGACAACCCAGAACATGTACTTTGTCTCATCGCCAAAGTATGCGTAGCTTCTGAACCCATCTATTTCTGAGTCGAGTTCCAGGTCCAGGGTTTTCTCTGCGTCCTCTATGTGCAGCTCATAATGTGAAAGGTTTCCTCGGATAAAGTTGTTGCCGATTTCAACTTCGCAGGTTTCGGCTGAAGACTTGAAGGAGGAATAAGGGAACTTTTCGTCTATCAGGAGCTCTATTCCATCGGGCCTAACATAGCTGGCTCTAACACCGGTCCGTACTTTTCGCCGCCGGGAAATATCTCCAGCGATATAGAACTGGCCTCTAATGAGGCTTCCGTCACTATTCATCAGGTCAAAGTACCACCACTCGATATAGTTTGGGTCCTCTATAGGATGCCATGCATCGTCAGACTGGCTAAGAATGAGAGGCTCAGAGAGTTCCCTAAAGGTCTGTTCCTCACAAATTACCTTCATCGCTACCTCCTATTAACAGACTGCCCAAAAAGAGGTGCAGGATACTTCCTGTCGGGGGGACTGGCCGTGGGCCGACGTTCCGGCCGATCTGGCGGCCTTCTCCAGCTTCAAAAAACTTCCCAAGATTGGAGTAATAGGGGGGCTGACTGAGGCTATTTCAGCAATCTCATTTAGTATTCTCGTCGATTTCAATAAAATCCTGCCTGCGACATATTAGCGAATATCTCATAACTGACCATTATATTAATATTAATATATAGTTATATGG
>JAVLBD010000126.1:0-4307 GCA_031581405.1 Dehalococcoidia bacterium | reverse complement strand
GACTGCTGAAAAAGAGGTGCAGGATACTTCCTGCCGGGGGTCTGGGGGTGTCCCCCAGCTTTAAAAAATCCCCCGAGGTTGGGGGATTAGGGGTTGATAGAGACTATTTCAGCATTGTCTATATGTACACAGGATGAAAAGCGCGATTACAGTATCTGAATAAGCAATGGTGTATTAATTGCGCTGGCAATCTCGTAACGGATGTCCACCATTTTCACCCTCAATTCGCATAGAGTGCTGGATTCTGAGCTATAAACATCTATTGGTTCACCGATCTATATACGAGTCATCGTTGCCAAACGCTGTTTCTTCACTGATACCACGGTCTTTTTCCTCGATAGCTGCCTGAGCTGCTGCTAGCCTGGCTATCGGTATCCTGAAAGGACTACAGCTTACATAATCGACCCCAATGTTATGGAAGAGCTTGATAGAACGCGGCTCTCCTGCATGCTCACCGCAGACACCGATCTCAAAACCTTTCGTCTCTTTTCTGGCCCAGGATATGGCAGTCTCCATGAGCCTGCCCACACCTTTCTCATCGAGAATCTGGAACGGGTTATCCCGAAGGATTCCGGCCTCCAAGTAGGTAGACAGGAACTTCTTTTCTACGTCCTCCCTGCTGAATGAATATACTGCTTGTGTGAGGTCATTGGTGCCAAAGGAGAAGAAATCGGCCACCTGTGCTAACCGACCGGCCCGCATGCACGCACGCACAGTCTCCATCATTATTCCCACCTTAATAGCCTTGTCTTTGACCATTCTTTTAACCCAAAGGAGTTCCTGCAGGGTGATTACCTGAGGTACCATAATGGATACGTCCGCTTCGACTTCGTCCCGGGCCTCACTGATGGCATCGATTTGCATCTGGTAGATCTCAGGGGAGGTGATAGCCAACCTTACACCCCTATGCCCCAGCATTGGGTTTGTCTCTCTGAGCCCATGTATTCGCTCTTTAAGCTCCGGGTCTGACATTTCCATATCTGATGGCAGAAACTCATGAAGTGGCAGGTCCAGAAGACGAACTACGATTGACATCCCCTGAAGTTCCCTGAAGATAGTAATGAAATCCTCTTTTTGAAGCTGGTACAGCCGACCCAGAGCTTTCGACCGCAGGGCTGTGGTTTCTGCTAGGATAAACTCCCTTATGGTGTATAATCGTTCCGGGTCATTGAACTGCCGCTCGGTACGGCAAAGGCCGATGCCCTCGGCGCCAAATTTTCTGGCCAGAGCTATGGTCTCCTCACTGTCAGCGTTGGCCCTGACCTGCAGGTGTCTGAAGCTATCGGCCATGGCGAGCAAATCGGCAAGCTCCGGGGTGCTTTCCGCTTCCACCAGGGGCAGGGAACCCAGGTAGGCGTTTCCTGTGTTGCCATCAATAGTGATCACCTCGCCCTTCTTAACGATTTGACCCCTAGCCTCGAATTGCTGCGCCTGTATGTCTATCTTGATCTCATCAGCACCGCAGATACACGGTTTGCCCATAGCCCTGGTGACTATGGCAGCATGGGACGTAAGACCGCCCCGGGAGGTCAGAACGCCCACCGCGGCTGAAACCCCCTGGATATCGTCCGGGCTTGTTTCCGGCCTCACCAGGATGACTTTCTCGTTCTTTTTCATCGCCTCCACAGCTTCAAATGGATCAAAAACCACCATACCCACAGCTGCACCCGGGGCAGCAGCCAACCCGCTGGCAAGTGGGTTGTACTTCTGCGGAGATTCTATATGTTGGTGTAATAAGGCTCTCAGATCTTCAGTAGATACCCGCATAATGGCTTCTTCAGTGCTGATGAGCCCTTCCTTCGACATGTCGACAGCTATCTTGACCGCTGCCCCACCACTACGCTTGCCTGCCCTTGTCTGCAGGATGTATAGACGTCCTGCCTCTATAGTAAACTCCACGTCCTGCATATCGCCGAAATGGTTTTCCAGATTGAGGGCCACGTCCTCCAGTTGGGTATAGAGGTCAGGCATGATGGACCTGAGGGTATCGAGTGGCTGCGGCGTTACCTGGCCGGAGACCAGATCCTCACCCTGAGCCCTGGTAAGAAATTCACCAAAGATGCCTTTTTCACCGGTGCTCGGATTACGAGTGAATAGTACTCCAGTCCCTGAATCAGTCTCCAGATCTCCATAGACCATGGCCTGGACGATAGCAGCAGTACCCAGTCCAGAAGGGATACGGTTGAGGCGGCGGTACTGGATTGCTCTGACATTGTCAGCAGAGTCAAAGACTTTCTTGATAGAGGAGATAACGCGCTCCGGCTCTTTGACGTCGAGTATAGTATCCATCATTCCAGGCATAGACACCGGTGCTGAGGAGCGCACCGATACCGTTAGCCCTTTACCCAGGCTCTTCCCCGTTTCCTGCTCCAGGTCCTGCAAAGATCGCTCGATTTCTTCCATTGGCAGCTTGCCACTATGCTTATATTCCCGGTATGCTTCTATAGAGACCACGAATCCTGGAGGCACCGCAAGTCCCAGCTTGGTCATCGTAACCAGGTTGGCCCCCTTGTTACCCAGAAGACTCTTATCGTCAAAGTCATCAGCTAATTTATAAATCATAGACATGATCTGTTTTCCTCCCTGCACTTAATCTAATCTTACCTGTTCAAGTTGTGCATGTATAGGGCTACCTTGTTTAACAGGTACTCTTGGTCGTATTATGTGCGTGGGGATAAAGCCACGAAATGCAAGCGACATCAATCTGTCTAACTGACCTTACTCCTGTCCAGATCGGTGAGCTCGTAAAAACTATGGGCGAACCTGACTACCGTGCGGCACAGCTTCGCCACTGGATATACCGTGAGCTTGCTCGTTCTTTTGATGACATGACTGACCTCCCTAAGCCCTTCCGCTCGTACCTGACCAGAGAGACGCGGCTGCGCAGTATTGACCCGGTTTATCAGGTGGAGGGGCGCGACGGTACTGTTAAAGCCCTTTTCGCCTTAGCCGATGGCAGGCATATTGAGTCGGTGTTAATGTCTTATCGGTCTGGCCGGGGCAGGCCCCGTTATACCGTATGCGTGTCAACACAGGTAGGTTGTCCCATCGGTTGTCCGTTCTGCGCTACCGGCCAGCAGGGCTTTGAGCGCAATCTTACCCAGGGAGAGATAATTGACCAAGTTCTTTACTTAGCTCACGTTGCACGAGAACGGTGTGGTGCCGCAAACAATGCTTCAAGCGAGTCTGCTGGTTACATCACTAATATAGTGCTCATGGGCATGGGTGAGCCGCTGGCAAACTACACTGCCGTGTTGAAGGCGATAAGAATGCTTATCTCGCCACAGGATTTCGGGATCGGCGCTCGTAGCATTATTATCTCTACTGCTGGTCTGATACCACAGATAAAGCAATTGAGTCAGGAAAGGCTACAGATAGGGTTAGCCATCTCCCTTCACGCCAGCGATAACGTGCTTCGAAGCAAGCTTGTGCCCATTAACGAGAAATACCCTCTGGAGCAACTCCTTCAGGCTTGTCATGAATACTATAATGCTTCACACCGTCGGGTAAGCTTTGAGTATGTGCTCTTTGAAGGAATAAACGATTCCGTTAGCCAGGCGCACTCACTGGCCGGATTACTTATGGGATTGAACTGTCATGTCAATTTGATCCCGGCAAACGACACGGCCGACGATTGTTTCAGGTCGCCACCGCGCGGCAGGGTACAGGCCTTTGAGAGAGAGCTCCAGCATCTACACATTAACTGCACGGTTCGCCAACGGAAAGGGTTGGACATAGATGCTGGTTGTGGTCAACTACGCAGTCGTTTGCAGGGAAAATCTCTGAAAGATTAACAGCAGCTATGGCACAGGTTACTCCGTATTAATCGAAACTTGTGAGGCACGTCGATGCCAGCACGTTTATATTAAGAAGTGGTACAATAATAGGGTGTAGGTCATTTAGAATATAATGATGAATAATTTAAGGAGATAACTATGGTGGGATTCCAACGTGACTGGTTGACACGTATCGACCTTATGCAGCGAGAGATGGAACGTCTCTTGGATCATTTTGCCGGCTCAAAGCCGCCGATGGTGAAATTCACCAGGCGATTCTGGGAGCCGGCGGTGGATGTATATGAAACTGCCAATGAGATTATCGTTATTGTGGAGCTGGCAGGCATTGATGAGGATGATATAGAGACAATAGTGAATCGTGACACGCTTACTATTCGAGGTGAGAGAAGGGTTACTGATCTTGATATCCAGAGAAACTACTACCAAATGGAAATCTATAGTGGACCTTTCCAGCGCAGTGTCAAATTACCGGCTATTGTTGATACGGTAGGAGCAACAGCTACCTATTGT
>JAVLBD010000125.1:0-4338 GCA_031581405.1 Dehalococcoidia bacterium | reverse complement strand
GGACTCAGTGCTCGGCTCCATTGGCATCTGGACCGGTTTTGATTTTGAGGAAGAGAGGGAGAAGGTAAGAGGGACCGTAGATGGCGAATTGAAGCATATATGCTAGAAGCCCAGTGAAATTAGAATGATCAGAATGACATTTATGACGGACGAAGCGCGCGTTATCGGTGCTTCAACACCAGAGGGAAACGCAGCTAGGTTTCCTCTTCTTCCCAAAGATCTACCTCAATCTATGGGAGAGCTCTATCAGGTGGAGAATATTGCCGTTGGTGAGCCATCACCAGTCCTCTAAGGATACGAAACAGACCCATTAACTTCTGATTAAGGCTTCAACTTATTGGTTTTATCATATTTGTAAATTCAAAGAGAGCGCTCTGGGAAGCTCGTGTTATATAAACAGCGTGTACAAGCTTCGCGTAGATCCCGAGTACACCGCCTGACTTTCTTCGGTTTTCCCTTGCGTGCTCTTCTGACCAGAAGAATACATTATTACGTCAGAAAGCATCTATAATGCAGGGGTCAGTTAGCTTCTTAAAATTCACAATAGGTACGAATACTACAGGATCGGCACCTTCCTCTATGACCCTATATTTCAATTTATCATCCAATTCGATTGTAATAGGGCGAGCGCAGTGAGCGCATTCGGATTTGATTACAACAGATGTTGGCTTTTTCTTTAATTGCCCTTGCACGAAGGGCACCGCAAGGGAATCTACTGCTCAGGCTGCGTATCCTCGTTCACCTGTGCTATATGTAATACTGTGGGGAGTCTGATCAACAGTCACAGGATAAGCCCAATTCACCTCACTCTGTCCGTATCTACACAGAAAAGTCATATGCTGCTCGAGGTCATCCAGGATAACTTTCACTCGATCGATATGAATATTCATTTTGTCCGCAATATATTCCGCTGAAATGGGTTCTCCAATCTGAGGAAGCGCCTGAACGACATAATTACGAACAAGTTGATGTTCTTCTGACATGAAACTGAGTTCCTTCTCAAATTTCCGTGCATTCTTTGATACAACTGCCCGCCATATAGGACCGGGTATCGGTATCATATATCGTCGAAATCCTAATAAAACTTTGTCTCCCATCAACATACCTCCTTATGATTGGATGCTTCCTTAGCCGGGTTCTATATATGCTTCAGCTTGAAACATGAAAATGTCCACAATTTGTTAACACAACTGTAACATGTCTGTAATCCGTTTGAAACAATGCTCGTTTATTATGTTCTTAAGAAACAGATTAGACACAGATAAAGGAGCTGTACAGGACAATGATTAACTCCGGTGATACTGCATGGTTATTGATGTCAACAGCCCTAGTAATGCTGATGATACCGGGCTTAGCTCTGTTCTACGGCGGGATGGTTAGAGGGAAGAATGTGCTCTCAACTCTCATGATGAGCTTCGTGCTTCTCGGTGTAATCGGCGTCCTCTGGGTGCTCTATGGTTATAGTTTAAGCTTTGGCTCCGATATTGGGGGCTTAATTGGTGGGCTTGATTTCCTTGGCCTAAAGAATGTGGGGCAAGTCCCTTCCGATATCTATGCTACTACCGTACCACATTTGGCCTTCACGATGTTCCAGGGCATGTTCGCCATTATCGCGGTGGCCCTGTGGACGGGTGCTGTAGTGGAGAGGATAAAATTCAGTGCCTTCCTTATTCTCGCAGTCCTTTGGTTCACCATCGTCTACTGCCCGGTGGCACACTGGGTATGGGGGGATGGGGGCTGGCTCGCGGAATTAGGGGCGCTTGATTTTGCCGGTGGCACGGTTGTGCATATAGCCGCTGGAATGTCAGCATTAGCCCTTGCATTGATAGTAGGTCCTCGCAAGGGATTCAAGGAAAGGGAGCCAATGGAGCCTCACAACATCACCATTGTTGTACTGGGTGCCGGGCTCCTCTGGTTTGGATGGTTCGGTTTCAATGCAGGGAGCGCACTCACTTCGGGAGGACTCGCAGCCAACGCATTTGTCACCACAACCGTTTCAGCGGCTGCTGCCACTGTGACCTGGATGATTCTCGGCTGGATTCACCGCCGTCCTTCAGTGCTTGGTGTAGCTACCGGTGCTATAGCCGGGTTGGTTGCCATTACCCCTGCCGCTGGCTTTGTAAGTCCCATGGCTGCTATTGCTATTGGTATTATTGCATCGTTGGTCTGTTATTACTGCATAGTTCTAAGGACAAAGCGTCGTATAGACGAGTCTCTGGATGTTTGGGCAGTCCATGGGATGGGAGGAGTGTGGGGAGCTATAGCAGTGGGTATCTTTGCGACTGCCTCTGTCGGCGGAGCCGATGGATTGATAGGTGGCAATGCTGCACAGCTCGGCAAGCAGATAGCAGGTGTCGCTTCTGTCGGATCATTCGCCTTCGTTGCAACCTTGGCTTTGGGTAAGATAGCCGACGCCACCATTGGACTGAGGGTGAAAGATCATGAAGAGATAGTTGGCTTGGATATCTCGCAGCACGGAGAAAGAGCCTACGGAGGCACATTATTATGAAGAAGGTAGAAGCGATTATCAGGCCCGAGAAGCTGGAACTTGTAAGGGCTGCTTTAGATGAACTCGGCATACGTGGAATGACGGTTATGGAGGTTAGTGGCCGCGGCCGCCAGAGCGGAATCACTTTGCAGTGGAGGGTTGGGGAATATAAGGTGGAGTTCCTTCCCAAAATAAAGATTGAAATAGTAGTCCTCGACGAAGATCTGAGTAAGGCAATTCATTCCATAATGCGAGTAGCTAGGACAGGAGAAAGGGGTGATGGGAAAATATTTGTACTACCAGTGGACAACGCGATCCGAATTAGGACCGGTGATCAAGGCGAAAGCGCCATCTAAAGTATAAAAAAGAAGTTAAAAGGAGGTATGTAATGACCACTAAGAGCAGTAAAGAGGGTAAAGAGTATGTAATGAATATGGCAAAGGAGCATGATGTAAAGTTTATCAGGCTGTGGTTCACAGATATCCTTGGCATGCTCAAGAGTTTTGCTATAACCGTTGAGGAACTGGACAATGCACTAACACAGGGAATGGGCTTCGATGGCTCCTCCATCCAGGGATTCGCCCGTATCGATGAGAGCGACATGATCGCCATGCCCGATCCCGATACATTCCAGCTCCTGCCATGGAGACCAAAGGAGCACAACGCTGTGGCTAGAATGTTCTGCGATGTATTAAGGCCCGGAGGCGAACCGTTTCAAGGTGATCCGATGTACGTCCTTAAGACTAACCTGAAGCGAGCAGCCGATATGGGCTTTACATTCTATGTTGGGCCAGAGCTGGAGTACTTCTACTTCCGCGACTCTAAATCAACTGAAGTGCTGGACCAAGGTGGCTATTTTGATATGACACCGCTGGATACTGCCTCTGACCTGAGGCGGGAGACTGTTCTCAACTTGGAGGAAATGGGCATCGGTGTAGAGTATTCCCATCATGAGGTTGCCCCGAGCCAGCATGAGATTGATATGAGATATACCGATGCGTTGACTATGGCCAACAACGTGATGACCTACCGCCTGGTGGTCAAGCAGATTGCGCTAAGCCACGGCGTCTATGCTACGTTCATGCCCAAGCCTGTTTTCGGCATAAATGGAAGCGGTATGCATGTACACCAATCGTTATTTAAAAACGGGCATAATGCATTCTTTGATGCCAATGACCCTTATCATCTCTCCAAGACGGCCAAGTGCTATATCGCCGGTCTGCTAAAACATGCGCCGGAGCTTACCTCCGTCACCAACCAGTGGGTAAATTCATATAAGCGATTGATACCTGGCTATGAAGCACCGGTTTACCTTTCCTGGGCTCGCCGCAATCGGTCAGATCTCATCAGAGTCCCTGAATATCAGCCAGGAAAGGAGAATTCCACAAGAATAGAGTTCAGGTCTCCCGATCCTGCTTGTAACCCGTACTTTGCCTTCAGCGTAATGCTTGCCGCCGGGTTGGAAGGGATTGAAAAAGAATACGAAATTCCTGCACCAATAGAGGAAAATGTATATGAAATGACTGAAGAGGAGAGGAAGAGAAGAAATATCGGAACCCTTCCCGGCAGTTTGTGGGAAGCCATCAAACTGACTGAAGAGAGCGAGTTGGTTCGAAAGGCGCTTGGTGACCATGCATTCGACGCATTCATCCAGAATAAGAAAATTGAGTGGGACCTGTATCGCTCCCAGGTAACAGGGTATGAACTCGATAAATATCTACCTATCCTGTAATTTACTATGGAACCGAGTATAAAGAATGCTTCGAATAAAGGAGGTAGTGATGTAAAGCGATTCCAGCTGAACTAGAAGCGTTTAAAAAGAGGAGGTAGACATGTCACACGATTGGGGA